>NZ_WKCD01000178.1:0-11211 GCF_021606625.1 Pseudomonas sp. PA-4-8C | reverse complement strand
GGATATGTACCCGGTCCAACTGTGTCGACTGTCAGGCCGCCTTCGCGAGCAAGCCCGCTCCCACAGTTTGATCGCGGGGCGTCAGATAGATAGGGGCCGGCTGTGAGGCCGTCATCGCAGGCAAGCCAGCTCCCACAGGTGATCGCATTTCAATGTGGGAGCGGGCTTGCCCGCGATGGCGTCAGCCCAGGCGACACAAGGCCTAAACCATCCCACCCAGCTTCAGCTCGCTCTTCAGATAGGCATAGTAAATCGGCCCCGCCACCACCCCCGGCAAGCCGAACGCCGCCTCAAACACCAGCATCGCCAACAGCAACTCCCACGACTTGGCACTGATCTGCCCGCCAACGATACGCGCGTTGAGGAAGTACTCGACCTTGTGGATCACGATCAAATACCCCAGCGCCGCCACCGCCACCCAGATCGACAGCGACAGCGCCACGATGGTGATCAACGTGTTGGAGATCAGGTTGCCGATCACCGGCAGCAGGCCAAGCAGGAAGGTCAGCACGATCAGAGTCTTGGTCAACGGCAGGTGGATGCCACACAGCGGAAGCACCACCGCCAGGAACACCGCGGTGAAGGCCGTGTTCAGCGCGGCGATCTTGATCTGGGCAAAGACGATATTGCGAAACGCCTGGACCAGCAGGTGCAGGCGGTCGAACAGCGCGGCGGCCAAGGGCTTGCGCTTAGTCAAGTCGGGCACACGCTGCAAGGCGATGATCGCACCGAGCACCATGCCGATCAGCAAGGTGACGAACATGTGGGCGGCGTCTTTGCCGACCAGTTGCAGCTCGCTCAGGTGTTTGCTTAGCCAATCGCCAATAGCCACGCGAAACTCCGCGGCGCTGGCGGGCAGGTAAGCGTCGATGGACGGCGGCAATTGCCCGCGCGCGCGGTCGACCACCCCCATGAATTTATCCAGGGACGCCCCGGGGTTTTCCGCTTCGTGGAGCAGGAAGCTGATGGCGCCGGCGAAAATCAAGGCCAGCACGCTGACGATCAGGGTGCCCAGCAAGGCCACCGCCAGCCAGCGCGCGCGCCGGCCTTCGATCAGGCGTTGCAGTTGAGGGGTGAGCATGTTGACCAGCTCATAGACCAACAGGCCGGCCAGCAGGCTGGGCAGCAATTTCAGCGGCAGTACCAGCAGCAACCCGCCGAAAATGATGATGTAGCTGGACAGCAACAACACATGACGCTGAGAAAACGTTGGCATACAGCCTCAAAACAAACGGCGTTGAAGGATGTTGTAGGAGCGAGCTTGCTCGCGAAAAACGAAAGGGCGCCTCGTTTAGTCAGGGCGCCCGTGTGATCGTTCACGTTTTTCGCGAGCAAGCTCGCTCCTACAAAGGGGCTGTGTGCGAGTGTCGCAGTCTTCTATGGCCCGGGGCTATTATTTCTTCAGGCAAGTGCTCATGAAGGTTTTGCGCGCATCACCGGCCAAGGCTTGGGTTTTCGCCGACGCATTGCAGTCTTTCATCTTCTGCTGCTGCGGGGTCAGGGTCTTGGCGTCGTTGGCGGCAGGTGCCGACAGGCAGGTCTTCATGAAGGCCTTACGGTCATCGCCCTTGAGCGTCTTGGTGGTGGCCTCGGCATTGCAGGTGGTCATTTTGTTTTGCTGGGCAGTGGCGGCAAAACCCTGGGCACACATCAGCAGGCCCATCATCAACAACGGAATACGCAGCATCTTCATGGAGTTTTCTCCCTGTTACCGTGCCGACGGGCACGGCCTACAGCGCAGTGTAGTCAAAACCTGTTACAACTTCACCGGCCACGAATATTCGCCCGCCGGTATTGCTCCGGCGTGCAGCCGGCGTGGCGTTGGAACATGGCGATAAACGCTGAGGCGGTGCTGTAGCCCAGATCAAACGCCACGTGTTGCACGCTGCGGTCGCTGTCCAGCGCTTCGATGGCCGCCAGGTAGCGCAAGCGCTGGCGCCATTCGCCGAAGCTCATGCCCAGCTCGCGCACAAACTGGCGCGCCAGGGTGCGCTCGCTCACATGCACCTGCTCGGCCCATTGCGCCAGCGGGCGGTTGTCTCCCGGCTCGGCCTGCATGCCCTCCAAGACCCCAAGCAACCCAGGGTGGCGGGCGTAGGGCAGGAAGCAGTCGTGGACCGGCGCCTGCCGGAGCTGGTCCACCAGCACTTGGGCCAGGCGGATGTCAGCATCGGTGCGCGGTGCATTGACATCGCGCAGGGCGAAATCCTTGAGGATGGCCTTGAGAATATCGCTGATCGCCAACGTGCAAGGCTGCTGCGGCAACTGCTCGCACAGCTGCGGCGCCAGGCCCACAGAGTGGTAGACAATCGCCTCGGCATTGTAGGAGCTGTGCTCGGTAAGCGGCGGCACCCACACGGCGTATTGCGGTGGCGACATGAAGCGATTGCCCGCCACTTCCATGCGCATCACACCGCTGGCCGAGTAATCCAGCGAGCCCCAGGTGTGCTGGTGCGGGGTGCATTCGGTGTCCGGGGCAAAATCGGAATACCGAAAGTACACAGGGCTTGGCAGGCGGGCGAAATCGGGCAGGCGTACGGTGTGTCGGGACATGTTGTCTGGATTCAACGCTCAGTTGTCTGGATCGCAGTATAGGCTTCGATCCAGACAGAGGATAATCCTGCCTCGTCAACACACTGGGTTTCTTTTCAATGCAATACGCTTATCCGCTGCTGGCTATCTTTATCTGGGCCGGCAACACCGTGGTCAACAAATTGGCCGTGGGCTCGATCTTCCCGGCTGAAATCGGCTTTTACCGCTGGTTGTTCGCTGCGTTGCTGTTCACGCCGTTCATGCTCAAACCGGTGGTCGCCCACTGGCCGCAGATCCGTCCCAACCTGGGCAAGATCTTTATCCTCGGCGTGCTGGGCATGGCGGTGTATCAAAGCCTGGCCTATTACGCCGCGACGCTGACCAGCGCCACCAATATGGGCATCATCCTGTCGCTGATGCCGTTGATGGCGCTGACCGCTGCGATCATCAGCCTTGGCCAACGCCTGACCTTCGGTGCGTTGACCGGCGCGATGTTGTCGTTCGCAGGCGTGGTAGTGGTGGTGTCGGCCGGCAGCTTGGGCGCGTTGCTGCAACATGGGGTCAACCTGGGCGACGGCATGATGCTGGTGGCAACGTTGGCTTATGCGGTCTACAGCACCCTGCTGAAAAAATGGCAACTGCGCCTGCCGCCGTTGGTGCTGCTGTATTTGCAGGTGCTGGTCGCGGTGGTGGTGCTGCTGCCGCTGTATCTGTTCTCGGCCAAGGCCGGTTTGGGCTGGGCGAATATTCCGCTGGTGCTGTACGCCTGCCTGCTGGCGTCGATGTTGGCGCCGTTGGCGTGGATGCACTCGGTCAAGACCCTGGGGCCAAGCCGTACCACGCTGTTTTTCAACCTGCTGCCCTTGATTACCGCGCTGATTGCCGCGCTGGTGCTCAAGGAAGAGCTGGCGCTGTATCACCTGGTGGGTGGCTTGCTGACCCTGGGTGGCGTAATTCTGTCGGAGCGCTGGACCACACCGGTCAGACGCCCTCAGGACACATCCTGTTAAATCCGATAAAACTTTTCGCCTGGCCCGGGACTCACAACCAATAGCGATCACGCCGGCAGAGCGTGGCGTACAACCGGATTAGCCCCAGGAGATTGAAATGACTCAAGCACAACTGACTGACGTTGCGACCCTGCGCAGCCGCGCCCGCCAGAACGTCGAAAACGGCGCCGTGACCGAAGGCTACGACGCCGACCGCGAAGAAATCATCCGCCTGCTCAACGAGTCGCTGGCCACCGAACTGGTCTGCGTGCTGCGCTACAAGCGTCACTACTTCATGGCCAACGGCCTCAAGGCCAGCGTGGCTGCCGATGAGTTCCTGGAACATGCGACCCAGGAAGCCGAGCACGCCGACAAACTGGCCGAGCGCATCGTGCAGCTGGGCGGCGAGCCGGAATTCAACCCCGACCTGCTGTCGAAGAACTCCCATGCGCAATACGTGGCGGGCAACACCTTGAAGGAAATGGTCTACGAAGACCTGGTGGCCGAGCGGATCGCGGTAGACAGCTACCGCGAGATCATCCAGTACATCGGTGACAAAGACCCGACGACCCGTCGCATCTTAGAAGACATCCTGGCCCAGGAAGAAGAACACGCCGACGATATGGCGGATATTCTGCAGGATCTGTAATAACTAACACCGCAACATCCCCCTGTGGGAGCGGGCTTGCTCGCGATAGCGTGGGATCAGTTGATAAATCATTGACTGATACCCCGCTATCGCGGGCAAGCCCGCTCCCACAATTACTTCACGGTCTTGGGCGCCTTGCCTTCCTTCATCTGTTGCAGCAACGGTGCGCACTCATTGGGCTCGCCACCGCTTGGGGCAACCAAGGCGAGCAAGCCGGCGGCCGGCCCGGCGATCACGCCCAGGGCGACCATGCCTGCACCACGTAGCGCCAACGGAATGGCTTTCACGCCAGCATTGGGCTTGATGAAAGGTCCATTGACGTAAAGCGGTGAACGCAGGGAGAACAGGCGAAAACCCTTGGATTCCGGCGTGATGGTCAGGTCCAGTTGCTCGGTGGCCATATTCGCGGTGCCGTCGATGTAGATGATCGCGTTCTCGGTATCGAACACAAACAACCGTGTGGTCGCCAGGCCCGTCTTGATGCCGAAGTCCGCCGCCGCGCAGTTGATCTTCACTTCCTCGTCGCCGAACAGACGGCCCACCACGTAGTTGCCCACGTTGAGCCCGGCGATTTCCATCAGGCTTCGGCTGATGGCGCCATCGTTGATGAGCATCTTCAGGTCACCGTTGGACGTGCCCAACAATGCCGCCACCGAGTTACCGCGCCCGGCAATATCGGCATCGCCGTTGAGTTCACCAAAGCTGGTTTTCATCGGCTCGAAGGTGGGGAACAACTGCTTGAGCTTGAAGTTACGCGCCGTGAGTTTGGCGCGGCCTTCCATCGGGGTGGTGCGGCCGTTCAAGCGAATCTGCGCATCGAGCTTGCCACCGGCCACGCCGAAACGCAGGGGTTCGAGGCTCAGTTGGCCGTCGTTGAGCACCAAGTGCGTGTAGAGGTCGGTGAAAGGCAAGTCGGCGCTGTGCACGATGCGCTTGCCGGTGAACTCGACGTCAGCATCCATATCGTGCCAACGCTCGGTGCGGAACTCTTCAACCGGCAGCACTTTGGTCGCCGGCTGTTTGCTTTCACCGCCACGGGCTTTTTGCTTGGCGTTGGAGTCCGCGCCGATCAAAGGCGCCAAGTCATCCATCAGCAACTGGTTGGACACCAGCGCGCCGCTGAGCTTGGGCCGTGGCTGGCTGGCGACATAGGCCAGGTCGCCGTGGATGTCGCTGTTGCCGATCTTGCCGTTGAAGTTCTCGTAGCGGAAGGAGGCGCCGCTGGCTTCATGCAGTTTGGCGATCAGATGGCCGTCGGTGGAATAGGCCGGCGAGTCCGGCAGGGTCACGCCGGTCAGCGGGTACAGGTTACCCAGGCTGCTGCCCGAGAGTTTCAGACGCAGGTCCAGGGCGCCGAGGTTCAGCGGGTCGGTCAAAGTGCCGGCCAGAGCGATGCTGGTGTCCGCGATCTTGACCTGGGCTTGCAGCGGGAACGGCTTGGCCGCGTCCTGCAAGGCTAGCAAACCACCGATCTTGCCCGTACCCGCCAGCTTCTGCCCGTGGTGCTGGCCTTTGACCTTGAGGCCGAACGCGTAGTCCTGGGGCGCCGAGCCTTTTTCCAGGGCCTTCTTGGCATCGGCGTCGCCGACGATTTCGCCAAAGGGGATCGGCTTGCCCAGTGGGTCGATGATCACATCCAGCTGGGTCTTGAGGCTTTGATCGTCGAGGGTCACATGGCCTTTGTCGAAGCCGATGGCGCCAATGTCCACCACCCAGTTGGACGGTTCGGCGTCGGGGTCCTTGGGGTCGAACTTGAAGGTCCAGTTAGCGCGGCCATCCGCCAGGCGCTGCAACTGGGCACTCGGTTCGGTGAGGTCGATGCGCGGGATCACCACACGCTGCACCAGCAAGGCCAGGGGCGAAATGCGCAGCTCAACCTTCTTGAGCGTGACCATCTGCGGTTGTTTCGACCAATCAGGGTTACCCAGGGTCAGGTCTTCGGCAATCACATGGGGCCACGGCACCCAGGCGCGCCAGCCACCTTCATCGGGCTCACGCTGCCACACCACCGCGAGGTTGCCGTTAATGGCGAACGGACGATGCAGTTCTTCGGAAACCTTGGCATTGAGGGGCGGCTTGATGCGGTTCCAGTCGAAGAACACCAACACCAGTACCACGATGGCCATTAACAGAACGAAGCTGGCGCAGCTCCAAGCGACGATTTTACGAGTGCGCGTCATTGCACAGGACTCCTGAATACGACTGGCTGGGCAACAGCCTTTTAAACAGCTTATAGGACTACGACTGGCAAAGTGCCGGGGCGTTTAACGCAACGGCGGATTTAGCCGAAAAAAGCGATTTTCCTGATCAACCAGACCATTTTCCCCATCGGCGACGCACCATTGTTACCCAGGTTCGTGTCGAAAATACCCACATCGGTGCAAACCCGCGGGCTTGAGAGGCTCGATCTAGAGCCTCCGGCGAGAACAATCAATTCTGTTGATTATTACCATTGTGTTTATGAACTTTTATATCGACTTATCAAGGGTAACATTAGCCCTGTACCCACTTTATCGCCCTCCCTAGGAGCAACCATCATGAAACGCCAATTACTCGCTACCGTTCTGTTATCTGTCCTGGCTTCCAGCGCTTTTGCCCTGCCAGCCGCCGAACAGGCCACCCCACAGAACAAAGCTCAAGCCATGCAAACCAGCCAAACCGTGGCTCGCAGCGGTTCGCAAGAAGACGAAAACCGTGACTACGCCAAAGGCGCCGTAGCTGAAAATGGCTACAACCGTCTGCAAGAGAAAGGTTTGGTCGAAGGCGGTGCCGAACAAGCCAACAAACGCGCCTACACCGAAGGCGTTGCTGAAGGCGGTGCCGACCGTCTGCAAGAACTGCATCAAGCACAGAGCTAAGCCTGTGGTGGCCCAGAAAAAAGCCCGATCTGCCGATCGGGCTTTTGCTTTTATATAGACCGCGTCACGCCCCGCCCCTGCCAAGTTCGACGCCGGCAAAGCGCTTTTGCTAGAGTGCGTCGCTGTACTTGCCGACAAAGCTCATCCGCTCATGCTGCCCCGCGCCGAACAAAAGCAACAGACCCGCCTCGCCCTGATGGACGCAGCCCGCCATCTGATGGAGTGTGGCCGTGGGTTTGGCAGCCTGAGCCTGCGCGAAGTGGCCAAGACCGCGGGTATCGTACCCACCGGTTTCTATCGCCATTTCGCCGACATGGACCAACTTGGGCTGGTATTGGTCAGCGAGGTCGGCCAGACCTTTCGCGCCACGATCCGCCTGGTGCGCCACAACGAATTCGTGATGGGCGGCATCATCGATGCCTCGGTGCGCATCTTTCTCGATGTGGTCTCGGCCAACCGTTCGCAATTTTTGTTTCTGGCCCGCGAACAGTACGGCGGCTGTCTGGCCGTGCGCCAAGCCATCGCCGCCCTGCGCGAAGACATCACCCGCGACCTGGCCGCCGACCTGACGCTGATGCCCAAACTCCAGCACTTGGATGCCGAAGGTTTGCATGTGATGGCCGACCTGATCGTCAAGAGCGTGTTCGCCACCCTGCCCGATATCATCGACCCACCGGCCCACGCCTTGCCGGCCCACCTCACGCCCCAGGCGAAGATCACCCAACAACTGCGCTTTATCTTTATCGGCCTCAAGCATTGGCAAGGGCTGGGCAGCACCGAATAAAGCAATCAACCCGCCGTGTGGAATCGTTTGGCAGTGGTGTAGTGCTTGTTCCAGTAGCTATTGCTCAATGAATCGATACGAATGGTTTTGCCGGTGCGAGGCGAATGGATGAATTTGCCTTGGCCGATATAAAGGCCGACATGGCTGACCTGGCCGCGCCCGTTGCCTTTGAAAAACACCGCATCCCCAGGCTTCAACGCATTGCGCTTGATGGTCGCCGCCGATGAGCGGTGCATGGCCGTGGTGGTGCGCGGTATCTGGATATTGGCCTGGGTCTTGAACAGGTACACCAGGAAGCTGCTGCAATCAAAGCCCTGCTCTGCAGAAGTGCCGCCCCACTTGTAGGGCGTGCCCAGCAACTCATGGGCGCGGTCGATCACGTCGTCGATGGAGGCCGGCTTGAGGCTTTGCAGCGACGAACCGAAGGTGGCGCGGGGCTGAAAGTTGGCCGATGCCGATGAAATAAAGAAGGTCAGGCTGACCAGGCATATACAGAAAATTGATCGAAGCATGATAAACGTCGCGGTGGCATTAAACAGGGCGCATAGCCTAAAGAACCCTCAAGTAATCTCATGAACTCCAAATCCTCATGATTCGTAGGACAAATCCTAAAAACCGCCTACTGAGAAAAAGATGAAAGAAATTTCATCAAGCTGAGCGCCACCATCAACGCAAAACGCCCTTCGCCGGTGCTATAAACATCGACACGCACCAAATTGATACACGCACCGAATTATCCGACGCCCTATTGAGCAGCATGCCTGCCTGACTACAGGGAATTCCTACTCAATTCCATGATTGGCAAGCCCCTTGCTCTAGGTCTTTCATCGCTCACAGCTGGAAGCTCTCTGATGCTGGTGATACACCGCCGAATCGCCCCCCAAGCCCTCTGGGCCGCCGAGTTGCTGCTCAACTTCGAAGCCCGCAGCAAAAGCCGTCTGCGCTGTTTCAGTGCCGACGGTGAAGACGTCGGCCTGTTTTTGGAGCGGGGCCAGCCGCCCTTGCACGATGGCGAATTCCTACAGGCAGAAGACGGACGCGTCGTACGGGTGTGTGCCCGACCTGAACAACTGCTGCACGTCACCTGCCGCAATGCCTTTGAGCTGACCCGCGCCGCTTATCACCTGGGCAACCGCCATGTGGCCCTGCAAGTCGGTGACGGCTGGCTGCGCCTGCTCGATGACTACGTGCTCAAGGCCATGCTTGAACAGCTAGGCGCCGATGCGCAGACCATAGAAGCGCCGTTTCAACCCGAGCACGGCGCCTATGGCGGTGGCCATCATCACTCACGCCATGGCGATGAAGACTTCAACTACGCGCCCAAGCTGCATCAGTTCGGCGTGCGTCTATGAACCCAGCCTGGGCGCTGCTACGCCTGGCCAGTCCGCAATTGCCGATTGGCGGCTACAGCTATTCCCAGGGCCTGGAAATGGCGGTGGACAACGGCCGCGTACAGGATGCCGCGAGCGCCCGACGCTGGATCAGTGACCAGTTGCTGCTCAACCTGGCGCGTTTCGAAGCGCCGCTGTTGCTCGCCCATTGCCGCGCCGCCGCTGAGCAGGACTGGGCCCAACTGGCGCAGTTGTGCGACGAGCACCGCGCCAGCCGTGAGACCCGCGAGCTGTATCAGGAGAGCCGCCAGATGGGCTACTCCTTGCAACAACTGCTCAACGGCTTGCCGGAACTGGACGACAGCGCCCGTGACTTTCTCGCTCAACGCGACGAACCGCACCTGGCCCTTGGCTGGGCCTTGGCCGCGCGCGCCTGGCACATCAGCCCTGGCGATGCCCTTGCCGCCTGGCTATGGAGCTGGCTGGAAAACCAATTGGCGGTGCTGATGAAAACCCTGCCACTGGGCCAGCAAGCCGCCCAGCGCCTGACCAGCGAACTGCTGCCGCTGCTGCAACAAGCCCAGCAGGATGCCGAACGCATTAACCCTAACCATTTGGGCAGCGCCGCTTTTGGCCTGTCCCTGGCGTGCATGGCCCATGAGCGCCAGTACAGCCGCCTGTTCCGTTCCTGATTGTGGAGAAGCCCATGAACACACAACCCCTGCGCGTCGGTATCGGCGGCCCGGTAGGCTCGGGCAAGACCGCCCTGACCCTGGCCCTGTGCCTGGCGCTGCGCGATCGCTATAACCTGGCGGTGGTCACCAACGACATCTACACCCGCGAAGACGCCGACTTCCTGGTGCGCAACCAGGCCCTGGCGCCGGAGCGCATCATCGGCGTGGAAACCGGTGGCTGCCCGCACACGGCGATTCGCGAAGATGCCTCGATCAACTTGGAGGCCGTGGACCAACTCAACCGCCGTTTTCCCGGCCTGGACCTGATTCTGGTGGAGTCCGGCGGCGACAACCTGTCCGCCACCTTCAGCCCGGAACTGTCGGACCTGACCATCTATGTGATCGATGTGTCTGCGGGCGACAAGCTGCCGCGCAAGGGCGGGCCCGGTATTTGCAAATCCGACCTGCTGGTGATCAACAAGATCGACCTGGCGCCGCTGGTCGGCGCCTCGCTAGAACTGATGAACAGCGACACCCAGCGCATGCGCAACGGCAAACCCTTTGTGTTCAGCAACCAGAAAACCGGGGTCGGCCTGGACGACATCGTCGCCTTCATCGAACGCCAGGGCCTGCTGACCGCCGCCTGATCAACCCATAAGGAACCTGTCCATGAGACTCAACAGACTTTTCGCCGCCGCAGCGCTGCTGCTCGCCCCGGCCCTGGCCTTCGCCCATCCAGGCCATGGCGACAATGGCCTGGTAGCCGGTATCAGCCACCCCCTGGGCGGCCTCGATCACTTACTGGCCATGGTTGCAGTGGGCCTCTGGGCGGCCCAGCAAAAAGGCGCCGCGCGCTGGGCGCTGCCGTGCACCTTTGTCGGCACCATGCTGATCGGCGGCGTGCTGGGTTTTGAAGGGCTGCAACTGCCCGCGCTGGAAAGCGGGATTGCTGCATCGGTGCTGGCTTTGGGCCTGGCGGTAGCATTGGCGGTGCGGCCACCGCTGTTCGTGGCGGTAGGCGCCACGGCCTTGTTTGCACTGTTTCACGGCGTGGCCCATGGCCTGGAACTGCCGGATATGACCAGCCCTTGGGCGTATGCGGCTGGGTTTGTAGGGGCGACCGCCGTGTTGCACGCTGCGGGTTATGCGGTGGTGCGCTTTTTGCCGGCGGCTGCAGCGCCACTGGTGCGAGTGGCCGGGGCGGCTTCGGCGGCGACTGGGGTTTGGTTGCTGGCGGGCTGAGGAAAAGATCGTTCCCACGCTCCGCGTGGGAATGCAGCCCAGGACGCTCTGCGTCCCAAAGCGTGACGCAGAGCGTCACAAGAGGCATTCCCACGCAGAGCGTGGGAACGATCAGCCTGCTACCATGCGCCCCTACACCCCTGCCGTGGAGG
>NZ_WKCD01000177.1:0-11227 GCF_021606625.1 Pseudomonas sp. PA-4-8C | reverse complement strand
CTGGACATGCCTGGCCCAGGACTCGCGCCGCGCGTGCATCGTTTCCATGTGAATCCCCTGCTGAAAAATACAGAGGATGCGGGCAGGGGTGCTCGAGGAGAAGGTGGGCGGGCTGGACGCTTACTTTGCGGGTGATGTTGGATTAGATGGTTAGCCGCTAATCGTTATTTTGATGTGAGCCCCTG
The DNA here is from genome assembly GCF_021606625.1 of Pseudomonas sp. PA-4-8C. Lineage (NCBI taxonomy): Bacteria > Pseudomonadati > Pseudomonadota > Gammaproteobacteria > Pseudomonadales > Pseudomonadaceae > Pseudomonas > Pseudomonas sp. PA-4-8C. Next base: position 11,042 of record NZ_WKCD01000177.1, on the reverse strand, counting down.
AACATAGGAATGCGGAGCCTTCCTATGTTCAGGGGCTTGGTCTGAAAGTCTTAATGACTTTGGTGTTGGCGACAGTCGTCAAACAAGCTATCTCCGCAGATGGGATGTCGTTTGCGGCTTCGGCGCTAACCAGTTAGTGCTAAGCGTATTGGTACGAGCTTCCGATGCTTGGTTTTATTGGACGCCGCCACACCGTTGAAACCGGCCTGGACGACAACAAGTGTTTCGTAGTGCTTGCCTGTTGCTGATGTAACGGTTACCCCCATACCCGCTGGCGTTTGAGGAAACTCTCGATGGTGTGTGCGGCCTGCTCGATTGAGGAGGTTGTGCTGTCAATGACAATTTCGGGGGCCTCCGGGCGTTCATAGGGCGAGTCAATGCCGGTGAAATTCTTGATCAGGCCTTTGCGTGCCTTGGCGTAGAGGCCCTTGGGGTCGCGCAGCTCCAGGACATGCAGAGGCGCATCGATAAATATTTCAATAAAGTCGCCGGGGACGAACAGCGCCCTGGCCATGCGGCGTTCCTGTTCGAAGGGCGAGATCAGGCAGACCAGGGTGATGACCCCAGCATCTACCATCAGCCTGCCGACCTCGGCCGTGCGCCGAATGTTTTCCTTGCGGTCGTTATCGGCAAAGCCCAGGTCGGCGGTTAAGCCCTGGCGTAGCCGGTCGCCGTCAAGCAGGCAGGTGTGCAGCCGCTTACCGTGCAGGCCGGCCTGCACGCGGTTGGCAATGCACGACTTGCCGGCCCCCGACATACCGGTGAACCACAAGAGCAATGAGCGATGCCCTTTGAGGGTGGACTGGGCCTGGCGTTCGATCTCAAACGGGTGGGGCACCAGGTCCGGGGTACGCAGGGGATGTGACGGTAGTACCAGTGACGGGGGCATGAAAGACATCTCCATGGGGGCGGATGACAGTCAGAATTCAATTACCGCTCGGTAGCGCACTGTGTTGTTGCGCAGGGCGTCCAAGGCCTGGTTGATCTGCTCTGTCGGGAAAATCTCCACCATCGGCCAGACATGGTGTTCGCTGGCAAATTCCAGCATTTTCAGCATGTCGTGACGCCCGCCGACGTTGGCGGTACTGACGGTCAAGGTCTTGTAGGTCATGGCAGGAATGTCCAGCGTGACCGGGCCGGGCATCCCGGCAAAACACAGGGTGCCATGGGGGCGCAGCAGGGCGATGGCCCGTTCCCAGTCCTGGTCGTTGGAAGCGGTGATTAGCAAGAAGTCCAGGGTATTTTCCTGTGCCTGCAACGTGGCCAAGTCCAGGGTGTAGAAATGGCGCGCACCCAGCTGTAATGCCTGGGCTTTCTTGTTATCGGAGCTCGATAACGCGGTGACCGTGCAGCCGAACTTGGCTGCAAACTGGATGGCCAGGTGGCCGAGCCCACCGATGCCCAACACGCCCACGCGCATGCCTGGCCGGGTGCCCCGTAGCAACGCGGTGAACACCGTCTGCCCGGCGCAGAACAGCGGCGCGGCCACATGAGAGGGCAGGTTGTCGGGGAGCAAGAACACGAAGCGGCTGTCGCAGGTCAGGAAGTCGGCAAACCCGCCTTTTTGCCCGTTACTGCAGGTTGGCAGCACGGCCGCACAGTGTTGCTCTTCACCCTTGAGGCACCACTCGCACGCCAGGCAGGCGCCCTTGTACCAGCCGACGCCGACGCGCTGGTCGGGGCTAAGGTGGGTAACTGCCGACCCGGTGCGCACCACGCGCCCCACAACTTCATGGCCACACACCTGTGGGTATTGGGAAGCTTCACCCCAATCGCCTTCAATCAAATGCAGATCGCTGGTGCAGGCTCCGCAATGGGTCACCTGGATCTCCACTTCGTTGGCCCCGGGATCCGGGCGCAGGTAGGTGAACGGTTCCAGTGGAGAGCCCGGCCCATAGGCGGCCCAGCCGTTAGTAGTGCGTGTCATGGGTTCACTCCTGGGTTAGGTTCAGTGCCGTGAGGTACTGTTGGGTCCATTCAGCGTCGATCACCGGGCACTCCAAATGATCAAGTAGCAGCGGCGGTGGAGGGTTGAAGTAGCTGAAGTCATCAATGATCATCGGCAGGATTAACAGCGTGCGCTGCAACACGGCCTTGCCAGGGGCCTGTTCCTTGAGTCTGGCCTGCCATTGTTCCAGGGGCAGTGGTGCATACTGGGTTGGTCCCAGAAGCGTCTGTATCCAGGCGCATAACTGGGTCCATTTGAGGTTCGCCGCAGGGTTATACAGGTGCTGTACGGGCGGTGAACCCAAGGCCTGGCCGTGGATCGCTGTGTGGGTAAATACCTGCGCGACATAGTCCACGGGGGTCAGGTTCATTGACCAGCTCGCTTCGTCTGGCCAGGCATTGAGGGCCAAGCAGCTGCGAATCAGTAGCCCGACATAGTCCTCCTGGTTTATCGACGCGCCACTGTCGGGATGTGCGGGGGCGCTGATGTCGCCACAGCGCAGAATGTTCAGGGACAGCCCGCGGCTTTCGCAAAACGCAATGGCCAAGTGTTCGGCCACCAGCTTGGCGCGGTTATAGCCGGTCGATGGCACCGGCTCCGGTAGGGTCGAGGCAAACACCACGCCGGCCCCGTTTGCGGCTGCCAGGCCGAGCACCTCGACCACACCGCCGACGTTGGTCTGGGCCAGGCGTTCATAGCGCTTGAGCCAGTTGACGTCGGCGGCGCAATGAATGATGCAGTCCACGTCTTGGCACAGCCGCTGATAGGCCGCGCTCGCTAGGCCGAATTGTGGTTGCGCCAGATCCCCGGCCATGCCCTCGACCCGAGCCGTGCGGGGCGACAATCCCAATTTGGCTACCCGACGTTGAGCCTGGGCCGCATCATCCGCACGGACCAGGCACAAGATCGTCTCCACACCGGCTGTTTGTTGCAGTTCGGCAACCACCCTGCGCCCTAGATACCCAGTCGCTCCGGTGACCATGATTGTGCGTCGGGCCAGGCGTCGCGGCGCCTGCTGCAGGCTCGCCACAGCCGTGGTCAACCGGGCCAAATAACGCTCGGCTTCTGCCGTGACCGAAAAGGCCACTTCCAACAGCGGCGTACCTTGCAGCCGATGGGCCAGCAGCCTGCTGATCCCTGCCACCGTCGAGTCGCGGGTGATATCGGCAATCGTAAGGTTCGTCTCGAATGCGCGATTGATGCGCGTCATCAAATCCAGCAGCAACAAGCTGCCGCCAATATCGATAAAGTCGCTATCGGGCCCCAGGGTGACCCCTTGCAGGTTCATGCAGCGCGCCCACAGCCTTGCCACTCGTACTTGCAGCGGCGTCAGCGGCGGTAGGTCATCCGACAGCGGTGCTAAAGGCTGCAGCAACAGGGCTTGGGCACTCAGACGCTTCTGGCTCGCTCCCGCCGGAATCGACGCGGCAAGAAAGTACCCCAGTGGCACGCTGAATGCGGGCAGGTGCTGGCCTGCCCACTGGCGCAGGGCGCCAGCAGCTGGAGGGTTGTCGGGGTCTCGGGCGCTGATAAAGGCCACCAGTTGCATATCCTGGCCCTCGCCACGGGTAGTGACCAGCGCGCTGCGTACCTCGGAGTGAGTCATCAATACCCGCTCGACGTCTGCGCTGAAGATCTTGAAACCGCGCACCTTCAAATGGGTCGTCGCACGCCCTATCAGATAAACCTCTCCGGTCTCGCTCAGCCGCACCATATCGCCGGTGCGCAGCAGCCGGTGTGCCAGCGTCGGGCAGTCGGTGGCCATTGGATTTTCCACGAAGGCACTGCGGTTTGCCGCGTCGTCATTGAGGTAGCCCATGCTGAGGCCTGGGGTATGGACGTACAGTTCACCGTGGCCACCCAGCGGCGTGCAATCGAGGGCCGGGTCTAGCACGTAGGCCTGGGTTCCGGCGGTAAATTGCAGATGTCCGTCCGGGGCGGATAACGCGACATCTCCGGCTTCATTCGAGCCATACAGGTCGATCACCCGGCAATGCGGCAGGCAGCGCACGAGATTCTGGCGCGTGGTCGCTGGCAGTTGTTCGCCGCTCAGCCACAGGCAATGCACTGCGGCAAAGGCTTGTTTGAACGCCGGCTCATCCTGCATCAGGCCTGCCGCCAGGCTGGGGGTGATCATCAATTGGCTGAGCTGGCCCCACTGGACGAATGCCCGTAGAGCCTGAGGATCCAACACCATGGCATCCGGAATCAGGCAGGCGGTGGCACCGCTGAAAATAGGGTAGTAGACATATCCAGCCATCCAAGCATTGAGGCCCACTCGGTCGCCCGGGCGGATGTGCTGTTGCCAAAGCGCCAGGGAATCAAGGCGACCGTGTTCGGCGATGGTGACAATCTTCGCCGTGCCGGTAGTGCCGGAGGTAAGCAGGCCGTAAGCTAGGTCATTGACGACAGCTGCACGTCGGGTTACGGCAGCGGGCGCGGGGTCCAGTTCGTCGAACACCAGGGTGCGATAACCGGGCGGCAAGTCGTTGAGACTGGTGGTGTCACCTACCACCACCACCGGCTGGAGGTTGGTCAGGGCCTTGGCGGTAGCCTCCAGGCCATACCAGTGAGGAATATCGAGGTAGGGCCAGCCCAGCAGGCTGCAGGCGGTCATGGTGATCAGGCTTGGAAGGTCCTTGTCCAGGCGGATAGCCACCCAGCCGCTATGGGTGCAAACTTTCGACAGGCGTTCGGCCAGCGTGGTGGCATGGGCATGCAGTTGCCTGGCATTCAGTTGCCTATGCGGTGTCATCGCGACCAACCTCTCAGGGGCTTGGTCCAGTAAGCGAAAGAAGTGTTGCTGCCATGATAGGCCCGGCGCGCTGGCAGTGCTGGCGTGGCGGTTGCTGGCGATTTGATGCGTGCGGCTACGTAGGCTCGCATTTAGCGCAAGGGTTGCCAGTTGCGCACTGATTCGCGGGGCCTGAGCGCCAGGGTTGGACGGATCGATGGCTATCAGGGGCAAGTCAAGGGCCCTGGCCGATGGCGTGTCAGGTGCCATCAGGCACAGGAACCGCTGACGCGCCTGCGCGGGAGAGCAATAGGCTATATTTTCGTCGGTCGTCAGCAGCACCAGAGGCCCGTCCTGCAACATGGCCAGTTCACGCATGGTTTCCTCGTTCAGCATCTGGCCGCTGCTGTCCAACAGCCAAAGGGCATAGTCTTCGGGGAGATGGGCCGCCAGTTGCAGGGCGCTACTGCGATGCTCGTCGGATGGGGCCAGTAACAGGACTTGGAGTCGCGTCGTGATCGGTTCATGCAGGCACTTAAGGTGATCCGCTGCATCAGCCAGCCGTTGCCAGGTGGCGGATAGCTGGAAAAACCGATAAATCACCTGCTTGTTCCGCGCCGTTTGTTCCACTATCTCAGGGAATTCCATGGCCGAGTGTGTCACCGGGGCGAACCCGGATGAGCGCTCGGCCTCATCATGCCAACCCTTGAAAAACTGCCATTGCGCAATCTGTTCCGGCTCCCATGACAACAGTCGTGGGGAATAGTCGATACCGGCAAAATCGCAGAAACGCATCAGGGTGCCTTGGGTCTCCCCCATCAAGTCGGCGTCACTGTCCAGGTACAGCACTTGGTCGCTGGGGCAATGCTCCAGTACTAGATTATGAATGCTCGCCAGCTCATCGAAACCCGACTCGGCGGCATCGAAATAAGTGGTACCGCCGCCCTGGCTGACGCGATAAAGCGATTGCATGACATCCAGTGGCTGGCGTACCAGGAAGACATGCTTGAAACCCGTCAACCAGGCGCCATCAATGGCCTGGAAGTCAAAAAAATAGGCGATCTCTTTAGCAAATTGCAGTCGCAGGGGCAAAGCGGGGCGTTGGCACAGCAGGTCCATCGCTTGGCTGTAGCGGGTGATGCCCACGGGGCCTTGTTCGGCCTGCCGGGTGCGCTCGATCAGCGCATGCTTGGCGGGAAAGTGCTGCAACAGGAAGGGTTCCGACAGCTGCTCATGCAGCACCCTCACGTCTGGATGTTGCATCACGGCCCGCTCGAAGGCGGTCGAGCGGCTCCGGGAGACGGCCCAGAGAATTACGTTGGGCAGATGAGATGACGTCAGCATAAACAGCTCCTGGGCAGGGCCTGTACACGTGAGGTGTCTAGCGCTCGCCTGCGGGTTTTTTCAGCACAATGAAACCCGACAGCAGAATAAGGACCAGGCCGGTAGCGGTTCGGCCGTTCAGCATTTCGTTGAACAACAGGGCGCCCCAGGCGATGGCAAAAATCAGGTAGGTGTAGTCAAACGCACCAATGACCGAGGTCTCACCAACTTGGTAGGCTTTGGCGAGCCCGATGCTGACGACTACCATCAGGACCGCCAATACGATCATGATCCACCAGTCGCCCTGGCCCATGGCCGACCAGCCTCCAATCAGGAATCGTAAACCGTCATCCACCGGAAAATGCGGGCCGGTCTGCAGCACCACCAAGCTGCCCACCACCCCAATGATCAGCAACGCGACATTCATGGCCAACGCCAAGAGTACGGGGTCCTCATCGGCACATTTGCCCTTGGTCACCACCACGGCAAGGGCGTATAAAATAGCGGCGAGTACAGGCAGTAGCGCATAGGTATTGAAGTCTTCGGTGCTCGGCGCCAGGGTAATCACGACCCCGACAAAACCCAGGCAGATCGCCAGCCATTTGCGTGTGGTCACGTTCTCCTTCAAGGAGAGGGCCGAGAACAAAGCGATGAACAGAGGTGTGGTATAGATAGCCAAGGCGGCGACGGTCAGGCTGATGAAGGGCAGTGCGCCGTAAAAGGCGATCCACATCAACGACAGCAGCAGGCTTCTTATCACCACCCACAGGGGAGACAGCGGCCACAAATTCGTGGCGCCGCGCAGGTGAACCACCAGCGCCATCAGAATGCCCGAGGCCAGCACAGAACGGATTACATACAGTTGCCACATTGAAGTCTCGGCACTGGTTGCCTTTATGATGGCGTCTGACACCGAGAGCAAAAATACCGAACCTACAACGATAAGAATGCTTTGTCGGTTATCAGTGGCGGTTATCGTAGTGCTTCCAGACATGAGTTTTCCTTGATTAACGGCTTTAAGGATTCTGAGTGCGCACTGGCTGTATTTAAAGTGACTTATGGTTACGCAGAAGGACTGAAAATTATGGATAATTTCAAACGCTCACTGCCCCCACTGTCCAGCCTTGTGCCTTTTGAAGCGGCGGCGCGACTTGAGAGCTTTTCCAAAGCCTCTGAAGAGTTGAACTTGACCCAGGCCGCAATTAGCAAACAGGTGCGTTCTCTCGAAGAATTCCTGGGTGTTGCGTTATTTACCCGCAGAAATCGGGCGGTATTCCTGACGGCGGCGGGTGTCGAATTTCGCGATGCCGTTCGGACGGCATTCCTGGGTATTGCGTCGCAAGCCGAAGATCTGAAAAAAGGCCGGGAAAGCAGCGAAGTAGTCCTAGTGGCACAGTTGTGCGAAGCTTTCTATTGGCTGACGCCCAATATTCCCGCGCTGCATAGGAAGTACCCGGATCTGGAGGTGCGCCTTAACGCATCGACCCAGCCCATCACCGCAACCGCTGAAAAATTTGATATCGCCATCCAGACCTCAGGCCGGGCTTCTGGCGATCACACGCGGCTGTTTACCTTGAGCGATGACATCTATCCGGTATGTAGCCCACGCTACCTCGCTTCTTTTGGCAGCACGCCGCTGGTCTTGGCGGACTTGGCCAACCTGCCGCTGCTGCACCACGTTGCAGTACCGCAAGACTGGAGCACCTGGAACGATTGGTTGCTGGAATTCGGCATCAAGGCGGGTGGCTCCAAGGACAAATTCTTCGACAGCTATCCAGTGATGATGCAGGCTTGTGTCGAGGGGTTCGGTTTTGCATTGGGGTGGCGTCGGACCACCGAAAAAATGCTCGCCAGCGGCGACCTGGTACGGCCCTTTGCCGAATCCACCCATCTGCCGGAAGCTCTGAGCGTCTACAAATGGCGAGACGCCAACCTGCGTCCGGCAGCCCGGCAGTTGCTGGATTGGTTGAAGTCATCCTTTGGTGACTGAGGCGCAATGCCTGCGTTCGGTCCTTCGCTGATAAGGCAGGGCAGATTAACAGCGAAAGCTAGAGCGCAGGACCGTTCGCTGAGGAGCTCGCTTGCGATAGCGGCAGTTGGAACACCGCAGGGTGTCAGATATTCAACGTCATCATTAACGACCACCTCAGGCAAGCCAGCTCCGACAAGGAGACGCGCACGGCTCAACGGCCAGATTACTATTAGGTGGCGACGGTAGCACTGCCGGTACTTATGGCATCTGATACACCACTATCGCAGCCTCGCTCTCGACATAAACCCCAAGGGGGCGTTTTCAAAGACCCTAAGAGGGTGTCAGCAGGCCAAGGGCCGCCAGGGTTTTTTTCTGGATGTCATGCACGGCATGTTCGCTATTAGCACCCAGGCCCGGGTCAACGACAAAACGTCCCTGCTGGTAGCCATCACTGCTCAAGCCCCGCTGGACGCTAGCGCACAGGGGCACATCTTCTTCGCGAATAACCGCTACAAAATCGATGACTTCCTGCTCTTCCCGAGTGGGTGTGGCGGCATCGCAAAACCATTCGACCACTTGCAAGGTGTGATCCACTGCGATGGGGATGTGGTGCAGGACATTCATATAGCCCCCTGGGTACACCTCCAGGCAAAAGTTTGGCCATAAGTACCATGCACCAAACTGACGGGACTGTGGTGAGGTTTCCTTCATCGTATACCCTTGATTTGTTCCACTTTCGTGGCTGACATGGGCGTGGTAATGCTCATGGATCGCCAAGTGGTAGCTCTTGAGATCAAGGGTGGCCATGGACAATGTCGGATGGCACATCGGGCAGTGATAACACTCCGAATAGTTTTCCACCGAAACTTTCCAGTTGGACTGCACGCTGTAGTTCTTGGAATACGCATGGGACAATTTTTCCGGCGCCGGAGCAAAGGATCTTATGGAGTCTTCCAGGCCGGGAAGCAGGGCTTGCATGGATGCGCATTTGCTGTCGAAATTGATAAAAATAAACCCGCAAAATACCTCAAGCCGGATGGGCACGAGTTGCACCTGCTCAGTACAGAAGTCCTTGAGATGCTCGGACTTTCGCGCGCTGACCAACTGGCCCTGGGTGTTATAGGTCCAGGCATGGTAAGGGCAGGTCAACAGCCCGGGCACATGGCCACTCCCCTCCACGAGCCGGTGTGCACGATGCTGGCAAACATTGTGGAATGCCTTGAAGTCGCCGTCCTTGTCTTTGACCACCAGGGCACTCTGGCGACCCAGGTCCCGGACGTAATAGTCACCGGCCTGGGCCAAGGCTGAAACGTGGCAAACGTACTGCCAGGTCTTGCAGAAAATCAGCTCCATTTCCTGTTCGAAGAGCCGGCTATCCACATAGTGTTCGCTGGGTAAGGTGAAGGATGCAAAGGGATCCGCGTCGAAGCCGCGAGCCAGATGCAAGGATGATGGGGCGCTGGACATGGAGCCTCCATGGATCAACGTGGTGGAAAGGGCCGCGGCGCTCAACTGTACTGCGCGACCGGTGATTCGAAATGCCGGGGGGCGAGTTCGAGCCCCAGCCCCGGGCTGTCCAGTACATACGCGCGGCCCTGGCGAATATCGAACCCACCCGTGGCCAATTGCACATCGTGGTGCCGGCAGCAGTTCCAGCTCGCGCGATGAAAACGCGCTGGCGTCGCGGTGGCCAGATGCATGACGGCGCTGTCCGAAATCAAGGTGCCGCCGACGTCCTCAATGTTCATCTGGATTCCGTGATGGATGCAGAAGTCGCGCAGTTGCCGGGCCTTGGTCAAGCCACCGACCCGACCGATTTTCAGCCCGATGACCTGAGTGATGTTATGGCGTTGGGCATACGCCAGGTCTGCCAGGGTCACAATAGACTCATCAAGGATAATCGGATTACGAGTCAGCTCGCGCACGGCGCGGCACTGATCCATGGACTCACAGGGCTGTTCGAAACACACCGTAGGATCCTGCACGCTGTTCATCACCGCGACGGCATCGGCCACCGTCCAGGCACGATTGACGTCGAACGTAATCACCTCGCCCGGCAAACGCTGCGCAATCAGGTAGTTGATCCGCGTTACATCCTCTTCGACACCGGTGCCGACCTTGCAAGAATGGGTGCGGTAACCCTGCTGTCGGGCGGCCGCCAGGTGTGTGGCCATAAGGTCGGGGTTGTCTGTGGGAATGCTGCTCTGCAAGGCAATCGAGTCCTGGAACTTACCCCCCAGCAGGGCATACAACGGGAGGTTGCAGTGCTTGCCGAGAATGTCCCAGCACGCCAGGTCAATTGCCGCTTTCACATACGGGTGCCCGGGCAGCATCACGTCCATCCGCTCGTTGATCTGGTCCAGGTGCAACGGGTTTTCCCCCATCAGATGGGGCGCCAGTTCATCGATCCCCGCCCGTACGCCTCTGGCATAGGCCGGCAGGTAGGTGGCGCCCCATGGGCAGCTTTCACCCACCCCCAGCAAACCGCTGTCGGTACCTATCACGACCACGGTGGAATCCAGCGCGGCATAGTGCAGGCGACCGCCGCTGAGGCTGTATTTTTCCTTGAGCGGGACGTCGAACTGGTAGACCTTGATGGACGTTATTTTCATGGCACAAGTACCCCCTCGGCCTCGGAAAGACCCGCCATGCGGGGCGAGATGGCAACATCCAGGATCGATTGTTGGAAAATCCGGTTGATAACGCTCAGCTTTAGCTCATGGCGTTTTTGATCGACTACCGCGATGCTGTCGAAGCACGGCTCGTAGCTGTCCATGTGTTCGGCCACCCAACTAGGGCCGCAGCTCCAGTTGACGACCTGGGTGACCAGCGAGGGCGACAGGCCCATGGCGCCGCCAATTTCAGCGGCCTCCCCGAGGATGACCCGGTTGATACAGGCGAGGAATTCCACCAGATGCGTCGCCAGCTTGATCTTTTGGTTGTCGGTAAACCGGATGCCGGAGTGGAACGTTCCCGGCAGTGTGGGGGTGATCCGGCCGAAGGCATCCTCGGTAAAAGCGCCGCTGTGTCGGTAGTTACGATTGGCGCCGTAGGGCGAGGGTGCC
>NZ_WKCD01000176.1:0-11292 GCF_021606625.1 Pseudomonas sp. PA-4-8C | reverse complement strand
GGCTGGAACTGGCCAGTGGTACGGATTTCGCGCAGCGTCTGTTTTTCGGCCAGCCCCGCTCCGACGTCGAGCACGGCCTGTGGTACTTCGACGACCTGCCCCACCGGACTGTTGTTGTCGACCGGTTGCGCACACCGCCCAACACCGGGCACATCACCGGAGAAACCTGCAAGGGCGGTGATGCGATCAATGCCCTGATGGACCAGATGCCCGAAGACACGGTGATGTGCCTGACGATGGTCGTCACGCCGCAGGATATTCTTGAGGCGCACCTGAATCACCTGGCGAAAAAGGCGGTTGGTGAAACCCTGGCCTCGGAACAGGCATTGAAGGACGTCCAGCAGGCGCGCGGGCTGATTGGCAGTGCACACAAGCTGTATCGCGCCTCGCTGGCGTTCTACCTTCGGGGTCGGGACATGGCAGACCTCGATACCCGCGGTCTGCAACTGGGCAACGTCCTGCTCAACGCAGGCCTGCAACCGGTGCGCGAAGAAGATGAAGTCGCGCCGCTCAACAGCTATCTGCGTTGGTTACCCTGTGTCTATGACCCGGGCAAAGACAAGCGTCAGTGGTACACCCAACTCATGTTCGCGCAGCATGTAGCCAACCTGGCACCGACTTGGGGGCGCAGTGCCGGCACCGGCCGCCCCGGGATCACCTTCTTCAACCGTGGCGGCGGCACCATCACCTTTGATCCGTTGAACCGACTCGACCGCCAGATGAATGCACACCTGTTCCTGTTCGGCCCCACCGGTTCAGGCAAGTCGGCCACGCTCAACAACATCCTCAACCAGATCACCGCCATCTACCGGCCACGGCTGTTCATCGTGGAAGCCGGTAACAGCTTTGGCCTCTACGGTGAGTTCGCCGCGCGTCTGGGGCTGACGGTGCATCGCGTCAGGCTTTCGCCCGGTGCAGGCGTGAGCCTTGCGCCCTTCGCCGACGCCTGGCGCCTGGTCGACACGCCCAGCCAGGTCCAGACACTCGATGCCGACGCGCTCGATGAAGAATCCGCCGAGGGCGATGCCAGTGCTGACGAGCAACGTGATGTGCTGGGTGAACTGGAGATCACCGCACGATTGATGATCACCGGCGGGGAGGACAGAGAGGAAGCCAGGATGACCCGTGCCGATCGCAGCCTGATCCGTCAGTGCATCCTCGAGGCCGCCCATCGCTGCGTGATAGAAAAACGCACGGTACTGACCCGTGATGTACGCAATGCGCTGCGCGAACGCGGTTGCGATTCGACGTTACCCGAGACACGTCGTACTCGTCTGCTGGAAATGGCCGATGCGATGGACATGTTCTGCCAGGGCGTCGATGGCGAGATGTTCGACAGGCCGGGTACGCCTTGGCCGGAGGCCGATATCACGGTTGTCGACCTGGCCACGTTCGCCCGCGAGGGCTACAACGCGCAGCTGTCGATTGCCTACATTTCGCTGATCAACACCGTCAACAACATCGCCGAGCGCGACCAGTTCCTCGGCCGCCCGATCATCAATGTCACCGATGAAGGCCACATCATCACCAAGAACCCGCTGCTCGCGCCCTATGTGGTCAAGATCACCAAGATGTGGCGCAAACTGGGCGCCTGGTACTGGCTGGCAACGCAGAACCTGGACGACCTGCCGAAAGCCGCCGAGCCCATGCTCAACATGATCGAGTGGTGGATTTGCCTGAGCATGCCGCCCGACGAGGTGGAGAAGATTGCCCGGTTTCGTGAACTGAACGCCTCGCAGAAGGCCCTGATGCTGTCCGCACGCAAGGAAGCCGGAAAATTCACGGAGGGGGTGATTTTGTCAAAATCAATGGAGTTGCTGTTCCGTGCGGTACCGCCCAGCCTGTACCTGGCGCTGGCAATGACGGAACCCGAAGAGAAAGCCGAACGTTTTCAGTTGATGCAGCAGCACGGCATCAGTGAACTGGAAGCCGCGCTACGCGTTGCCGACCAGATCGACCGAGCGCGGGGCATCGAGCCGCTGCGCTACGACCTGTTTGATTGACGTCGAGGATTCCGCCATGCCTTCGCCCACTTTCCTCCTCTACCGTCGGTGGCCGTGCGGGGTCTGGCTGCTGGGGTGGGTGATTGCTGGCCTGCTCGTGCTCTGGCTTTGGTCGTGGGCCGACGAGTCGCATGAGTCAACCCACACGTCGGACACCACCGCTGCCCAGCACCCGGCCGGCCCACCTTGGCGCTATGGACGCATGAATGCGCGCTTCACCATTGTCGAATACGCCGACCTCGAATGCCCCTACTGCAAGGCCTATGACCCCATACTGCGGCATTGGATCGACCAGCACCCGGAGGTGAATCTGCAATGGCACCACCTGCCGCTAGCCATGCACGAGCCGGCAGCGACTCGACAGGCGCGTCTGGCCGAATGCATCGGCGAGTCCCACGGCCATGATGCGTTCTGGCAAGCCATCACCTGGATCTACCAGCACACCCGCAGCGACGGCCAGGGCCTGCCGCCCGACACCGAGTACCACGGCCAGGACCCAACCGTGCAAGCCTGCCTCGCCAGTGAGCGGCCCGACACCATCATCCAGGGGCAGGCCAACGAAGCACGCCATGGCGGCGTGAGCGCCACCCCGACCCTGCGTCTGATCGACCACCACAGCGGCCAGTCACTGACCCTGGCCGGCCCGGCCGAAGGCGACGCGTTGCTGTCGGCATTGGACCTATTGGTGTCCAACGGTACGGCGCCATACGCAGCACAACTTCATCACCAAATGCCTGCCGACGTCGTCGGCGACATGCCCAGATAGCCCGCGGTCTTCAAGGCTATGGCGCGGTTTCGACCGCGTTGACTGCACGCCAGTTCGCCACGCATCCCCCGAGCGAACGGTCATCTGCGCAAGCGATGGCGGATGCCTATCGTCACTGTCTCCGGAGGGTCCGCCCTCCAGGGGCGGCTGCCTCCAATTCCTAAAGGAGGTTCCCATGTCCACATCCCTCGCCATGATCAGTGGTAATGCGTCACTCAATCCCGTCGGCACACCGGACGACGACCAAATCATCGAACAGGCGTTGGTCATCCTTGAGCAGCGAGTGTTCACTCGTGGCCCCTCGCTGCAAAGCCCGGAGGATGTGCGCAATTTCCTGCAGCTGAAAATCGCAGCACAGCCGCATGAAGTCTTTGGCGCCGTGTTCCTCGATTCGAAGCATCAGGTGCTGGCCTACGAGCCTTTGTTCCAAGGCACTATCGACAGCGCCAGCGTCTATCCACGGGTGGTGCTCAAGCGCTGCCTGGACCATAACGCCGCCGCTCTGGTGCTCTGCCACAATCACCCTTCCGGCTGTACTGAACCCAGTACGGCGGACGAAACGTTGACCCAGCGATTGAAGGAGATATTGGGACAGGTCGATATCCGTCTGCTGGATCACTTCATCATCGGGAAAGGCGATCCTTATTCGTTCGCCGAACACGGATTGATCTGATCCTCCTCGCGCCAGCTTGCTGACGCTCCAACACCCCATCGGAAGCGATGCTTTCGATGGGGTATCTGCGGTCCACGAAATACCGCGATTCATCGGTGCATGGAAACCGGGCACCTCCCTTTTCCGATTGTTTGTTGTCGCGTTAAGCGCGATGCGTTGCACTACCGAGGTCATGAACCACCGGATGCTGCGCCATGTTGTGTTCTCTTTCCCCCGGCCCGATCAGTTGCCTGGCCTTGGCCATTGCGCTGTGTGCCTCTGCGGCTAGTGCAATGGATATCTGGGTCATCACCGACCGCCAACATCCCGTGCAAGGTACACCTGACCGACTGATCGAGCTGGATGCACCCGCGCGTATTGAAGCCGAACTGTCGACCGATCTTCCAAGTGATGTCCAGCAAGCGTCACTCTTGGTACAGCAGCGCCTCAAGCACGGCGGCCCCGCGCTGGAGCAGCGTCTGGCCAGGACCTACCAGGACGTGACCGATGCCTGGAGCTTGGGCATTACCTCTCTCCCCGCCATCGTCATGGATCAACGCTACGTAGTTTATGGCGAGCCGGGCGTCGCCACGGCGATCGCACGCATCGAGGCCTACCGGAGGACTCAACCATGAAGTGTGCCCGGCTTCGGCGTACCGGCATCGCCACCATTCTGTTAATGACCGCCTCGTCATCGTTCGCGCTCAACACCGCGACCATCGTGTCTTCCACTTTGTCCCCATCGTGCCTGGAATACCGGGTGGTAGGGATCTGCTATTGGCTGTTCTGCACGCCGTTCGGCTGCTCGGTGCGGACGTCCACCAAGGTGCGCCACTACATTCCGGATGCCGTGGTTTCGAGTTACTCCAATACCGGTGAGAACCCGTGGCTCGAAGTGCGGGCCATGAGCGCACCCAACGTGACGGCCCAGGCCGGTGGCGACGGCACGACGAACCATGACAATGAAAGCAACATGGCGAAGTTCAAGAACGCCGACGTGATCGGCCATCCCGGCGGTCATGTGTTCGGCCAATTTGCCAGCACCTCAGGTTACGCCTGCAAAGGTGCCGGCACCGCGTTCATGCCGTACCTGCTGAGCACGCTCGACACCGTGGCCTGGCGCTACAACGTGCCCGAAGCCGTGTACCCAGAGGCCCTGATTCCGGGCATGCGCGAGATCGGCGCGCGCAGCACGTTCAACCTGTGGGGCGCCGTCTATCCGCGCGGCGGATTTCTGCATCAGACCGACGATTATAAGACCGGTGCCGTGGTCGCCCAACGCGCCGGCGACATCGTCACCCGGCGGGGGCAATTGCATGTCTATCAGCCATTGCTCGCGAACTCGCAGCCCGGTTACTGGCCGGCCGGAGCGCTGGAGGAAAGCAATGCCTCGACCGGCAAGTGGCAGGAGCTGACGCCGCGTCTTTCCAACAGCTGCGCGGTGTTCCCCCACAGCGAACCGCTGACCCAGGCCCAGCAAGGTGATTATGCCTGGGCGCTTTGGCGCCCATACAGCTGTTGCGAACGCCGCGGGCAGACGTTCCTCGGCAGTACAGACTTCAACTGAGGGGAAAACAATGAAGCGTCCTGTCACCCTCTTCCACCCATTGCCGTTGCGGTGGCAGGTGGCCCTGCTGGCCAGCGCGCTGGTGCTGGTCAGCAACCTGGTATCGGCCCAAACCGACGGTTTCCAGAACAGCGGCAGCGTGATTGGCGACGACCTCATGTATTCGATCGGTGGCGGCAGCGCGGTGTCTATGAGCCGCGCGGCCGGCATGCATTCGCTCGGTGTGGGCGCGGGCTGGAACAGCAACCTGATGTGCGGCGACATGAACATCAGCACCACGATCCAGAATCAGCTCAACGGCCTCACCAATGGCTTTCAGAACATCATGAGCAGCGTGATCCAGAACGCGACGAGCGCGGTCGCGTCGTTGCCGGCGCTGATCATTCAGCGGGCAGACCCCGGCCTCTACAACCTGTTGACCAACGGTATTCTTCAGGCCAGGCTCGATTTCGATCGTTCCAAACTGACCTGCCGCGCGATGGCCGAGAAGATGGCCGACACGGCAGGCGGACAGATGAGCTGGAGCCAGCTCGCCGAGGGGATGGCGTTGCGCCAGGCGGTGGCGAGCACTGACGCGGTGTCAGCCATCGAACAGGCTGAGACCAGCCGGGGCAAGGATGGCGTGCCGTGGGTGGGCGGCGGCAATGCTGGCGGTGCCGGCCAGCCGTCGATCAAAGTGATCGGCGATGTAACGCGTGCCGGCTACAACCTGGTCAATGGCCGCAGTGCAACCGACCCAACATCCATCGACCCGACGAGCTGTAATAGCCTGGCCTGCCAGACCTGGTCGTCGCCGCAAGCGGCCACCGACTGGGCCACACGCGTGCTCGGCGAACAGGAGCAGCGCACCTGCGCGATCTGCACCAAGACCCAGACCGTGCCAGGCGTCGGGTTGACGCCGCTGATTCAGGAAGAGTACGAGGCCAAGCTGGAAACGCTGCAGGAATTGATCAGCGGCGCCCGCCATACCACCGCTGAGAACTTGCGTGCAGCCGGCAGTACATCCTTGCCGGTTACCCGCGGCGTGATCGAAGCGCTGCGCGATGAACCCGACCAAGATGTCCTCGCCCACCGCCTAGCGTCCGAGGTAGCGCTGGCGTCGGTACTGGAAAAGGCTCTGCTGCTGCAGCGCACACTATTGACCGGCAAGAAAGAACCCAATGTCGCGGCTAACCAATTGGCCGTCGAAGCGGTCAATCATGAAAGCGACACGCTCGACCGCGAAATCCTCAACCTCAAAACCGAATTGGAGATCAGGCGCGAGCTGGCAAACAACTCGCCGATGACGATCATTCAGCGCCATGGCACGCGCGCGTCAGGCTCGCGTGGTATCTACGAGGGCGACCCGGTGCCGGATCGCCTCGACCAGTTACAGCGCTCCCATCCAGGAGACCCGCCATGAACGCAGCATGGCTACGGCCGCGCTGGCGCGTCCCCAGGGCATTGCTATGGATGCTGCTGCTCGTTGCGCTGGCAGTGGCGGCCAACATCGCTGGCCTCTATCGGGTCGGCAGCATTGCCGGCTGGGAACTCTGGCTGGCGAACGCGGCTGGCTACTTCCTGCTGTGGCGGCTCTGCCTCTACGGGGCGACTGTCTATGGCTGGGTGTGGATGCGCCGTCGGTTGCTGGCACGCGAATCGGATGCCTCGACACAGCGCCGGCTGCTACGTACCGAAATCGCCGGAGTCACTGCGATCGTCGCACTGGAGGCCAGCCTGCTGATGCAGGCGGTCTAGCGGGAGACCTGGAACATGACGCTTTTCACCACTGACTATCTGGAGTATTACCTGACCCTCGTGGGCTGGATCGTCCACAACGGCATCTGGGCGGTGCTGGTTTCCAGCGGCGTGTTCGCCATTCCCTTTATAGCCATTATTATCCAGGAATGGCTCAAAGCACGTACTGAAGGGGCCGACGAAGGCAACAAGGGCGTACTGTCCTCGATGCGCATCGAGAACCGCATCTGGGTGGCCATCGTCGTGCTGATGTTCGCCGGCATCTCGTTTATCGATATCGACCTAGGCACGATCAAGTACGACCAGGCGCGATCGGCACAGTGCCAGGTTAATGTTCCGCAACCTACGGATACCGGCTGGTCGCAGTCATTCACTACCCTCAACAACCAGAGCGCCAAGGTGCCGGTGTGGTGGGCCTTCATGCATGCGCTCTCCCGCGCGGTGACAGGGGCCTCGGTGGCAGCGATCCCGTGCGGAACAGATCTGCGGCAAATGAGGATAGAGATCAACGCCACGCGCATTGACGACCCGCTCCTCGCACAGGACGTGGCGGACTTCACCCACGACTGCTATGGACCCGCCAGGGCGAAATTGTTCATGAACCGCCCTCCACTCGACGACGCGCAGATGCATGACGTGACCTGGATCGGCTCGACCTACTTCGTCAACACTGGCGGCTACTATGACACCTACCACTCACGCACGCCGCGCGATGCCTGGTCCTATGACACTGACCGCGACGCGGGCCTTGCGCAGGTGCCCGGCGGGGGCGGCTACCCGACCTGCCAGCAATGGTGGAGCGAGAGTGGCAATGGTCTGCGGGCACGTCTGCTGGGTCAGGTCGATCCCAGCTTGCTTACACGCCTGGCCGGCTGGGCAGGCTTTCTGAGCCGCAGCGAGGTTGATGACTCGGTCATCCGCGCAATCGCCTCCCCGCGCCAACAGAAGCTCAACCAGGGAACGGTTTACACCGATTATGGTGGCCAGATCGACAAGACCTTGCCGAACATCGTTACCCGCGCCGCGGGCGACGTGGGACTTGCGGTGGGAGCCATTCCTGCATTTCCGGCGATGGACGTGGTGCGCCAAGCCCTGCCGATGGTGCTGTCGCTGCTGAAAATGGCCTTGGTAATTTGCATCCCGCTGGTGCTGTTAATGGGCACCTACGACCTGAAGACCGTGGTCACCATCAGCGTGGTCCAGTTCGCGCTGTTCTTCGTCGACTTCTGGTTCCAGCTCGCTCGCTGGATCGACAGCACCATCCTCGACGCGCTCTATGGCTCGGGCTGGGGTTGGAACCGGCCCGTCACAAATTTCGATCCGGTGATGGGATTGAACAATGCCTTTGGCGACCTTCTGCTCAACTTCGTCATGGGGACGATGTTTCTGGCATTACCCACGTTTTGGGTTGCTGCACTGGGTTGGGTCGGAGTGCAGGCAGGGGTGATCGCTCAGAATCTTGCGACTGGAAGCAAGGATGCCAAGGATAGTGCCGCCTCGGGTATCAACAGGATGATACGTTGAGCCAACATCTTTCCTCCGTAGTAGATCTATTCGTCGTAAGGACGATTGAGGTCATGAGGGTCGATGCGCTGACCACTAGATGAGTACAACCCAAATCCAGCCTCGCCATGGCGCAACTCTTCTTGTGCTACGGGAATATCCTCATCCCCGCTGCTGATGCCACGAGCCGCCATCAAAGCAAGAAGCAACGCCAGCCAGAAAGCGGTATAGAGCAGCACAGCCAGTACCGCGAGCTTGACGCCCCAGATCAATACAACCGCCGCTGGCGTAGGCACGCCTTGCGCAACCAAGCATCCCGATACCCGCCGTTCTCTGCGCACATAAGCACGCCATCCGCGGCCGAGCCAGCAGCCAAAGCGTTCTGCATTGCTGATGCGAGTTCCTGTGCTCATAGTCATCACCTGTTAAGCGCGTTGAACAATTACTCCTGTTTACTCCAATTCTGCCGGCTGGCAGTTACCAATGCGTTCCAGTCGTCTGGCGGATTTCCACGACCCAGCATCTTCTCAAACACCGCATACGGATCGGATTTGCTCCCCGAGGAACGCAGCGTTTGCTCATCGTTGACCCAAGCGTAGACAATCACTTTGGCCCTCGAGTCATAACGGAAGAACAGCCGAAATCGTCTCCCAATCTTGGCCCTGCGCCAGTGGCGGTATTCCGGCCCCAGTGTGTTCCCTTGACGGTACTCATCGCGCGCCGGCTCACCGGGAACGATTTCAAGCATCAGTTGGCTCAGGGCTCGGAACAGCTTGATGTTGGCATTGGATGCAAATCCTATCGGGTCATTCTGCTCCGCGCGCTGCGCGGTGACATACAGTTTCTGCATCTGCTCGATCACACAATCGTGGAAGAGTAGCGTCCATCCATGCCGCTGCATCAGAGCGTCACTTCGCCGTCAATCTCGTTGGTCAGACTCACGTCATGCCCAACCTGCATCAGCATGGCGTGAGCCAGTTCGTCTGGCAACCCGCGAACATGCCGGCCAGCCTCGATATCGCGGGCCAGCAAAATCAGAAACGCGCCGATGGCCGGATCTTCGTGCTCGGCATTCGCGCGGGTGACGACAATCTGCCCATCCTCGCCTAGGTCGAACGCTACCTTGCCGCCAGTATCGACGCCCAACGCCTGACGGATCGGCTTGGGCAGCGTGATCTGGCCCTTCGATGTGAGCGTGGCTAGTTCATGAATGGCTGGCATGGTGTGGCGCGCTCCTTGGATGACAGTTTTTCCAATAGTAAGGAATATTCCTTTCCTCGTCAAGGCAGATTGGCGAGGTCTTCAGACGCCGGCAGGCGGATCGCGCTTACCACAAAAAAGGGCTGACCCCGTGCCGGATAGGTTGTAGAGCGACTCCCCGAACCGAGCTACAAGTAAAGGCTTCGATAAAGGTCAAAGGGCTGGGAAGGGTCAATAGAATGGGCGCAAGGGGAAAGGCTCTACCCGGAAAAGGAAAAGGCTCTCCCGTCCACCGCAACTTCAGGTGACATCATGTTCGCGCTGTTCCAACGAAAACGCTCGGCGTCGGCACCGATGGCGCCCACGGAAGCGGCTGTAAAAGGTAAGGGGCTGACGCGGCCGGAGTCGGCTGCATCGCTGCTGTCCACCCCACGCCGGCAGAAGCTGCTGGAACACATCTGGCAACGTACTTCGCTCTCACGCAAGCAGTTCAGGTCCCTGTATCTCGCACCACTGGAACGCTACGCCGAGTTGGTCCAGCAATTCCCCGCGTCGGAAAGCCATCACCACGCCTATCCAGGCGGCATGCTCGACCACGGGCTGGAAATCGTCGCCTACGCGCTCAAGCTGAGGCAATCGCACCTTCTTCCCGCAGGCACAACACCCGAGGACCAAGTAGCACAAGCCGAAGCCTGGACAGCCGCCATTGCCTACGCAGCGCTCCTGCACGATATTGGCAAGATCGCCGTCGATCTTCATGTGGAATATGCCAACGGCAGCACCTGGCACCCCTGGCACGGACCGTTGTTGCATCCGTACCGTTTCCGCTATCGCCAGGAGCGTGAGTACCGACTGCACAGTGCCGCAACCGGGCTACTCTACAACCGCCTGCTTGATGGTCACATCCTGGACTGGCTCAGCGCCTATCCCGCGCTGTGGTCGTCGTTACTGTATGTGCTGGCAGGCCAATATGAACATGCCGGGGTGCTCGGTGAGCTCGTAACCCAGGCCGACCGAGCCTCCGTCGCTCAGGAGTTAGGTGGCGATCCGGCCAGGGCGATAGCTGCGCCGAAACATGCACTGCAACGCAAACTGCTTGAAGGCCTGCGGTTCCTGCTCAAGGAAGAGCTGAGGTTGAATCAGCCACAGGCCTCGGACGGCTGGCTGACCCAAGACGCTTTGTGGCTCGTCAGCAAGACTGTTTCGGACAAGCTGCGCGCGCACCTGCTGTCACAAGGTATAGAGGGGATCCCGTCGAGCAATACCGCTGTCTTCAACGTGCTGCAGGATCACGGCATGTTGCAGCCCACCGCCGATGACAGGGCCATCTGGAAAGCCGTTGTCACGAGCGTGGGAGGATGGTCACATACGTTCACCTTGCTGCGTCTGGCCCCCGCCTTGATTTGGAAAAGCGCAGAGCGCCCGCTGCCGTTCAGCGGCACGGTTGAGATAGTAGAGGAAAAAGCAGCACCGAAAGGCGCCCCCCCGACAGTGACTGATGTAAACACCCCGTCCAGTGTCAAGACAACGACGACGAAGGAACCTCATCCACCCACTCCTGTAACCCCTTCGGGCGGGTTGGATGATCTATTAGTTTTGTTCGACACCACTGATAAGGCTTTCTCTCTGCCTACTCCACGGAACAATGAGCTTTCCGAACAAGCGACAGCTCAACAAGAACCTGAAGCACCTGTTATGCCGCAAACATTCCCCGCACAGGATCAAGACTCATGGCCGCCACCGTCGGCTGGGCATTTTGTAGACTGGCTACGCCAGCGCATCGATGAACGCCGCCTAATCATCAACGACGCAAAGGCCTTGGTGCATACAGTTGCGGATACCGTATACTTGGTGAGTCCAGGGG
>NZ_WKCD01000175.1:0-11318 GCF_021606625.1 Pseudomonas sp. PA-4-8C | reverse complement strand
ATGCCAATGTTGCCGCCGCTGGAACCAATGTGCGGGCCGTCGGACTCCGAAGCGCCTTGGGTAACGAAGATCTGGTCGATGTTTTCCGGGTCGCCCAGCAGGTTGGAATACAGCGCGTAGTTGCCCGAATCATTGATCGGCATGCCGTCCACCGACATGCCCACCTGGTCGGAGTTCATGCCGCGCATGGTGAAGCGAAAGCCCGACAAGCCGGTGTTGTCTTCGCTGGAGATGTTCAAGCCCGGGGTGTACTTGAGCTTGTCGATGGCATTGCCGGTGGCCGCCTGTTTATCCAGTGCTTCCTTGGTCACCGTGGAGCGGCCCTTGATGCTTTCCTCCGGCACCATGTAACCGCCCCCGGCGGTCGCCTTGCCTTGTACCCCAATGGTGCCGACGTCGCTGGTCTCTGCCATGACCATTCCCTGGGTCATGCTGGTCGCGGCCACAAGTGCCAGATGAATACGGGTGAACTTCATCACTGTCGTCCTGGTGTCGGGTGCTTATTGCACGCTGTAGTTGAAGGTGGCGGTGAAGCGCTGCTCATTGCGCCCCCCGAAGGCTTGCTCGGGGAACGGTTTGACTTGCTTGATGCGACGCAAGCTGTTGGTGGCTGCCCGGTTGAGCAACATGCTCGAGGCCTGAGTTTGTAACCCTGAGTCGAGTACCCGGCCTTGGCGGTCTACCAGCAACCACACCACCACTTCGCCGCTCGGGCGTTCGAGGGACGCCTGGCGCCCGGTGGGGTACTGCTTGTAGGTGTCCAGTTCGTTGCGCAAGCCTTTGAGATAACCGCTTTCCAGGGCCTGGCCATCGACTTTCGGTGGCGCCGGTGGGGCGGGTGTAGGTGCCGCTTGGGCCACCGGAGCCGGGGCTGGTTTGGCGGCCACCGGTGGCGGTGTCGGCGATGGCTTGGCGACCACGGGCGCAGGCTTGGGCACAGGTTTTGGCTTGGGCTTGGGTTCGGGTTTTGGCAGCGGCTTGGGCGGTGGCGGCGGGGGAGCAGGCTCGGCCTCTTCCTCTTCGATCACCGGCGGTGGCGGTTCTTGCTCCACCACCGGTTCCGGTATGACCTCCGGTTCCGGCTCGACCAAGGCCAATTCGACCGCCGACTCGTCATACACCGGCTCGACTTTCAACGTCTGGGACTGGATACCCAGTGCAATCAGCACCAGGGCGATCAGGGCCGGGACACTGCCCAGCAGCTGACGCGCACGAAACAGAACGTACATGATCAGGACTTACGCGTGGCGATGGACACGGAGGTGAAGCCACCCAGGCGCAGGGTGTCCATCACTTCCACCAGGCGCGAAACCTCCACGCCTTTGTCGCTGTTGACGATGATCGTCGACTTGGTATCGGGCTTTTCGGCAGCCTTCAGCGCCGGCACCAGGGCATCCACCGTCACGTCCTTGCCGTCCAGTTGCAACTGGCCTTCCAGGCCCAAAGTGAGGATGAATTTGTTCTGCGGCTTGAGCTGTTGCGAGCTGCTGGCGCTGGGCAATTGGGTCTTCATGCCGAGCGCGGGAATCACGTTCAGGCTCACCAGTACGAAAAACACCAGGAGGAACATCATCACGTCGATCATCGGGATCAGCTCGATGTGCGCCTTGCGTTTCTTGGGTTCGTCCCAGGTTCTCATTCCGTTACCCCGTCATTGAATTAGGGGCAAAACGCTAACAGCCAAAAATGACCGATTGGTTAACTTTAATTGACCGTTTAGAGGCTCTAGGACGCGTCTTTCAGAAAACTTACCGGTCAGTTTTCGGGCGTAATGAAACTGACACTCGGGGCATCCATGCTTGAGAAATTTATCTTGAGAGCCGGCCTCCATGCCTGCTGCATTGCCTCAATTGACGACCCCGCGACTGTTGTTGCGCGCCCTGCAAATGCACCAGGCGCAGGTGCTTTTCACGCTTGCCAACGGGCCGAAAATTGCCGACAACACGGCGAACATTCCAGCGCCCTACACCTTGGAAACCGCGCAGGATTTTATTGCCGGGATCGCTGACAAGTACCGCACCGGTGAGCTGCTGAATCTGGGGATGCATGTGCGCGGCACCGATGAATTGGTCGGCATGGTCAGCCTGCGTATCAATGCTCGCCATCGCTATGGGCACTTGGGTGGCTGGGTGGCGGCGCACTGCCGTAACCAGGGGTATGCGGCTGAAGCGGCGAGCGCGGTGATGGACTTCGGCTTCGAGGCGCTGGGGTTGCAGCGCGTGGGCAGCCAGTGTTTCGCGCGCAACAAGGAATCGGCGCGGGTCATGGAGAAGATCGGCCTGCGCTATGAAGGCTGCATGCGCCAGGCGTTTTTAAAGAACGGCGTGTATGAGGACATGCTCGGGTTTGCCACCGTGCGTGACGACTGGGAGCGCTGCCTGTGAGCGGCGAAGTCGACCACGGCCGGCGCCGGGTCCTCGGCGGGCTGGCGGTCGCTACGGCGTTTTCTATTCTCAGCCCGTTTGCGCGCAGTGCCGGGGTGGATTATCCGTTCCCCCTTGGCGTGGCGTCCGGCGACCCGCTGCCAGATGGCTTTGTGATCTGGACGCGTCTGGCGCCGTTGTTCAATGCGGCGGATGGCCGTGGCGGCTTGAGCCGCACGGTGCCGGTGCGTTGGCGGGTGGCCAGCGATGCGGCGATGACGCGCATTGTGAAGCAGGGCGAAGTACTGGCGACGCCGCGTTTTGCTCACGCCGTGCATGTCGAAGTGGCGGGGCTGGCGGCGGATCGGCCGTATTGGTACCAGTTTGAAGGGCTCGGCGCACAGAGCCCGGTGGGGCAGTCGCGCACGATGCCGCCGCTGCAGGCGATGGCCACGGCCCGGCTGGGGTTCGTGTCCTGCTCGCACTGGGAGCGCGGTTACTTCAGCGCCTACCGACACCTTGCCGCCGAGCAGCCGGACCTGGTGTTTTTTCTCGGTGATTATATTTACGACAGTTCCTATGCGGCGGAGTCGGGCAAGGTGTTTCGCTCTCACGGCAGTGGCAACGCACAAAGCCTGAGCGATTACCGCAACCGCTACGCGCTGTACAAGACTGATCCAGACCTGCAGGCTCTTCACGCCGCGGCCCCCAGCGTCGTGACCTGGGACGACCACGAAGTACAGAATGACTACGCCAACCGCTGGTCCCAGGACCCGAAGGTGGCGGTGGCGCAGTTTCTCAAGCAACGGGCCGCGGCGTACCAGGCGTTTTACGAACACATGCCCCTGCGTGCCAGCAGCGTGCCAAAGGGCTCGGATATGCGCATCTACCGGCGCCTGGATTACGGCCGGCTTGCGCGTTTCCATGTGCTCGACGGTCGCCAGTACCGTTCCGAGCAACCGTGCATCGCGGCCAATGGCAGCCACCAAGGGCATATTGTCACCACCCCTTGCAGCGACCTGCGTGACCCTGGCCGCACGTTGCTCGGCTGGCAGCAAGAGTCTTGGCTGGACCAGGGGTTTGCCCAGTCCAGGGCGCAGTGGAATATCATCGCCCAGGATTTGCTGGTGGCGCCGCTGATGCAGCGTGACTTGACCAACCATAAGCTTGGCCGCTGGACCGATGGTTGGGATGGCTACATGGCGAACCGCTCACGGATGCTGGCGTCGATCATGCGTAACCGGGTGAAGAACCCGGTGTTCTGGGGTGGGGATATTCATTCGTTCTGGGCCACCGACCTGCATGCCGACGCCGACAGGCCAGACTCGGCGGTGGTCGCCACCGAGTTTGTCGGCTCGTCGGTCACCTCCGACGGCCCGCCCTATGACGCGTTCATGAAGATCATGCCGCTCAACCCCCATGTGAAGTTCTTCGACAGCCGTCAGCGTGGCTATGTGTCGGTGGAGTTGGCGGCCAATAGCATGTTGACGAATTTTCGTGCGATCAGCGACCCGCGTGACCCGGCGGCGACGGTGTCGACGTTGAAGTCGTTCGTCAATGAATCGGGCCAGCCGAGCGTGGCCCTGTAGGAGCGAGCTTGCTCGCGAAAAACTCACAGGCACCGCGTGCAAGCTGACTGCTCGCGTTATCGTTAACGTTCTTCGCGAGCAAGCTCGCTCCTACAGGGCCAGGGTGTCAGCGAGGCTGTAGCGTACTGACAGCGCGCCTTTTTTCTCCGATAGCGCCAGGATCGTCACCTGGCCCAGTTCGCTCAACGCTCGAACATGCGTGCCGCCACAGGCGTAAGCCGGCAACTCACCGAAGCCGACTTCACGGGTGCCGTCTTCCAGCGTCATATGGCGGGGATAGTCGGCGGCGATCCATGTGTTGACCCACTGCTGGAGCGTCTGCGCATCCATGTCTTGCGCGGCCTGGCCACGGATAAAGGTGATCTTGCCTTCGCCCGGCCAATGGTGGGCTTTGATCGGCATCCAGCCCAGGCGTTCGCCAGCGTTGCCGATCAAATGCCCTGCCGAATGCAGACGTGTGTGCAAGGCGCGCCGCTCTGCGTCGACGCGTGCAATGACAGGTCCAGGTTCCAGAGGTTGGTCGACGTAGTGCACCACCCGTTCGGCTTCCTGCATGACTCGCAGTACCTGGCTGTCGCCGAGCCAGCCGGTGTCGAACGGCTGGCCACCGCCTTGGGGATGGAAAATCGTCGATTGCACAATCACGGCGAATTGCTCTTCGTACGGGGTGCAACTGAGCACTTCCAGCTCGGCCGTCAGGTGGTCGTGGGTAAAAAACAGGCGCTCGGTCATTATCTACATCCGCATCAGGGTTCTGTGGGCAGTATAAATAGTGCGCAGATGAGTGATAATCCGCTCAATTATCAATGGACCTGTGCGTCATGAGCATCAATCTTCCTTTGCCGTTGTTGGGTGAAATGGCGATTTTCGTCAAGGTCGTCGAAACCGGCAGCTTTTCCGAAGCGGCGCGGCAACTCAGCGTTTCACCTTCGGCGGTGAGCCGCAGTATCTCGCGCCTGGAGCACGCCCTGGCCACGCGCCTGCTGCAACGCACCACGCGCAAGCTGCGCCTGAGTGAGGGCGGCGAGGAGGTGTTCAAGCGTTGCCAGGAGATGGTCAATGCGGCGCGCTCGGTGATGGAAATCAGTGGGCAATTTACCCATGAAGCCGAGGGCCTGGTGCGGGTCAGTGTGCCCAAGGCGGTGGGGCGATTCGTGGTGCACCCGCACATGCCGGAATTCTTGCGGCGCTACCCCAAGGTTGATGTGCAATTGATTTTGGAAGATCGGCATGTGGACTTGATCGACGACAACGTCGACTTGAGCATCCGCATCACCGATAGCCCGCCGCCAGGCTTGGTCGGGCGCCAGCTGTTGCCCATCGAACATTTGCTGTGCGCGACGCCGCAGTACCTGGCCGAGCACGGTACACCGAGCCATCCCCATGATCTGCTCGGGCACAGTTGCATCTATCTGGGAGAGACACCGGGAGATTCACGCTGGAAGTTTCGCCAGGCTGGCAAGGCGGTAACGGTCGGCGTACGCGGCCGGTATGCGGCGAACCACACCGGAGTGCGGCTGGAGGCGGCCTTGCAGCATGTCGGGATTGCCAGCTTGCCGTATTTCACCGCGCGGCATGCGTTGGAAGCGGGGGAGTTGGTGCAGGTGTTGCCGGGGTGGGATTTTATTGCCTCGTACCATGGCGAGGCGTGGTTGCTGCATTCGCCCACACAGTACCTGCCGCCGAAGTTGCGGGTGTTTATCGATTATCTGGTGGAGTGCATGGCCAGGGAGCCCACGCTGCACCGACGGTAGGAACGCGGTTGCTCGTTCCCACGCTCTGCGTGGGAATGCCACCTTGGACGCTCCGCGTCCTGCCTTTATGCCTGTGCGCGGGTGACGCAGAGCGTCACAGGATAGGTTCCCACGCAGAGCGTGGGAACGAGCATAGTTGTCAGTGTTTGCTCTGGTCCTGAGGCATGGCCAGCAGTTGTTTTTCCTGGTTCCAGTCGAACGGTTCGTCGTTCTGTTCGGCTTCATAGCGACGTTCTTCCAGGGCCTGGTACAGGTCCAGTTCTTCGTCGGGCATGAAGTGCAGGCAGTCGCCGCCAAAGAACCACAGCAGGTCGCGGGGCACCAGGTGGGCGATTTGCGGGTAGCGCAGGATGACCTGGCTCATCAGGTCCTGGCCCAGGTACTGGCTTTCGATCGGGTCGATTGGCAACAGGGCGCGCAGTTCGTCGAAACGCTCCAGGAACAGCGAGTGGCTTTCCTCGGGTACCTGTTCGGCTTCGCCGACGGCAACCAGGATGCTGCGCAAGTGGTCGAGCAAGACGAGATGATCGGCAACGACGTTGGACACGAGATAAGGCCTCTAAAGCAAAAACGGGCGCGAGAGTATAAGCCTCTCGCGCCCGTTTTTATATGACCGCTCGACTCAGCGGACTTTACCCTCTGCCTGCATCAGCTCTTCCTTGCTGAAATCATCCACGTCGATCACCTTGCGTCGCGCCGCCTCGGCATCGCGCAGGGTTTGCGCCTCGGCCGGTTGCAGCACGCCGGCCTGCAAGGCCGCGTCGATGGCGTGCTCGCCGGCCACCGGCTTGACCTGGCCGCTTTTGAGCGCGCTGTGGAGTTTTTTCTGCAAGGGGTGGCTGGCACCGAGCAGGTCGTAGGCATGTTGCAGGGCGCCCACGGGATCTTCTGCCGATTGCGGGCGATAACAGCCGGCCAGCAACTCTTCCAGGGTCGGGTCGCCTTTGGCGCGGCCGATCACGGCTGCCACTTCGGCATCCAGAGCGTCGGACGGCCCGGTATGACGACGCCCGAATGGGAACACGATCACCCGCAACAGACAGCCCAGCACCTTGTTCGGGAAGTTGCTCAGCAGCTCATCCAGTGCGCGTTCCGATTCACCCAGGCTTTCTTCCATGGCCCAGGCAAACAGCGGCTCCAGGTGGTCCGGCGAGTCCAGGTCGTGGTAACGCTTGAGCGCCGCCGAGGCCAGGTACATGTGGCTCAGCACATCACCCAGGCGAGCGGACAGGCGTTCGCGGCGCTTGAGCTCGCCACCCAGCAACATCATGCTCAGGTCCGCCAGCAGGGCAAACGCAGCCGCCTGGCGGTTCAGGGCACGGAAGTAGCCCTGGCTCAACCGGTTGCCCGGGGCTTTTTCGAAGTGCCCCAAGCCCAGGTTCAGCACCAGGGTGCTGGCGGCATTGCTCACGGCAAAGCCGATGTGTTGCATCAGCAGGCCATCGAATTCCTTCAACGCCTGGTCATGGTCTTCGCGACCGGCCAGGGCCATTTCCTTGAGCACGAAGGGATGGCAACGAATCGCGCCCTGGCCGAAGATCATCAGGTTACGCGAAAGGATATTGGCGCCTTCCACGGTGATGAAGATCGGTGCGCCCTGCCAGTTGCGGCCCAGGTAGTTGTTGGGCCCCATGATGATGCCTTTGCCGCCGTGCACATCCATGGCGTGGCTGATGCACTCGCGGCCGCGCTCGGTCAGGTGGTACTTGAGGATCGCCGACAGCACCGACGGCTTCTCGCCCAGGTCCACGGCGTTGGCGGTGAGCATGCGCGCGCTGTCCATCAGCCAGGCGTTGCCACCGATGCGCGCCAGGGCTTCCTGAATGCCTTCGAAGGCCGACAGCGGTACGTTGAACTGTTCGCGCACCTGGGCATATTGCCCGGTCACCAGGCTGGTGAACTTGGCGGCGCCGGTGCCGACGGCGGGCAGCGAGATCGAACGGCCGACCGACAGGCAGTTCATCAGCATCATCCAGCCCTTGCCGAGCATTTCCTGGCCACCGATCAGGTACTCCAGCGGGATGAACACATCCTTGCCGGAGTTGGGGCCGTTCATGAAGGCGGCGCCGAGCGGCAGGTGCCGACGGCCGATTTCCACGCCAGGGGTGTCGGTAGGAATCAACGCGAGGCTGATGCCCAGGTCTTCTTCTTCGCCCAGCAGGTGGTCCGGGTCATGGGCCTTGAAGGCCAGGCCGAGCAAGGTCGCGACCGGGCCTAGGGTGATGTAGCGCTTTTCCCAGTTCAGGCGCAGGCCGAGGGTTTCCTTGCCTTCCCATTCGCCTTTGCAGATCACGCCGGTGTCGGGCATGGCGCCCGCATCGGAGCCGGCCAGCGGGCCGGTGAGGGCGAAGCACGGGATGTCGTCGCCACGGGCCAGGCGCGGCAGGTAGTGGTTGCGTTGTTCCTCGGTGCCGTAGTGCAGCAGCAGTTCGGCGGGGCCCAGGGAGTTGGGAACCATCACGGTGGAGGCCAGGTCACCGCTGCGGGTCGCGAGCTTCATGGCAACCTGGGAGTGGGCATAGGCGGAGAAGCCTTTGCCGCCGTACTCCTTGGGAATGATCAGGGCGAAGAAACCATGGGTCTTGATGTGTTCCCAGGCTTGCGGCGGCAGGTCCATGGCCTGGCCGATTTCCCAGTCGCTGACCATGGCGCAGAGTTCTTCGGTGGGGCCGTCGATGAATGCCTGCTCTTCCTCGGTCAATTGCGCCTTGGGGTAGGCCAACAATTTGTCCCAGTCGGGGCGGCCACTGAACAGTTCGCCGTCCCACCACACGGTACCGGCATCGATCGCATCGCGCTCGGTCTCGGACATCGGCGGCAGCACTTTCTGGAACCAGCTGAACAGCGGCTTGGTGAAGTATTGGCGGCGCAGGTCAGGCAGCAACAAGGGCGCGGCCACCACGGCCAGGAGCACCCAGAAGATCAGCAGCAGCCAACCCGGTGCCTGGCTCCAGGCGCCCATCGCCAGCAGGTAGACGGCGACCACGCCCAGGGCGGGCAGGGGGGCAGTACGGCGGTGTGCCAGGTAGGCAATGCCGACCACCAGCACCAGTATCCACAACAACAGCATATTCAATCCTCCGTGAACCAGGGGCGAAACCACCAGGGAGCTTAGTCGGCATCCGAACAAGCCGGGTGATCAGGGTGTAACAAGGTGTACTGGGCAACCCATCAGCCGGCGCCGGCATTTGGCCGAATCGTCGTTATCTCTCGGGCAGGCCTGGTGGTTAAACTCCAGGCTCCCCTCGGAGATCAAGCTCATGAATACGTACTTGAGTCCCAGCCGCTTCATCGATAGTGACCACCCTGTGGTGGTGGAGTTCGCCGAGAAACATCGCGGAACCCGCCCGGATTTAAGTGACCAGGCAGTCAGTCTTTACTACGCGGTGCGTGAGGCCATTCGCTACAACCCCTATACCTTCAGCCGTGACCCTAACACCTTGAACGCCAGCTTCGCCCTGGCGGCTGGCGAAAGCTACTGTGTGCCCAAAGCCACGTTGCTGGCAGCTTGCGCACGTCACTGTGGTATCCCTGCGCGCATTGGTTTGGCGGACGTACGCAACCACCTGTCCACACCGCGGCTGCTCGCCCTGCTCAAAAGTGACGTGTTCGCCATGCACGGTTATACCGAGCTTTACCTGAACGGCCGCTGGGTCAAGGCCACTCCGGCGTTCAATCAGCAACTGTGCGAAGTGTTCGACGTGCCGCCGCTGGAATTCGATGGGCTGCACGACAGCGTGTTCCACGCGTTCAATCGCCAGGGCCAGCGTTCGATGGAGTACGTGGTGGACCATGGGCAGTTTGCTGACGTGCCCGAAGCATTTTTCTTCGCGCATATCCGCCAGTGCTACCCGCACCTGTTTGGTGACGATGCGCCCACCTTGCTCGGTGATATGCAGGGCGATTTAAGCCGCGGCTGAACCGGCGTATGCTGCTGCCTTCATCAAGCCATGTTCATCAACGATAAGGCGCGGTCATGCTGAAGATCTGGGGTCGTAAAAATTCATCAAACGTCAGGAAAGCACTGTGGTGCGCCGAGGAACTCGGCCTGGACTATGAAGCAATTGATGCGGGCGGGGCTTTTGGTGTGGTCGATACCCCGCAATACCGGGCCATGAACCCCAATGGCCGGGTGCCGGTGATCGAAGATGGCGACTTTGTGCTGTGGGAATCCAACACCATCGTGCGTTACCTGTGCGCCAAGCAGGCATCGGACTTTTACCCCAGCGACTTGCAAGCCCGGGCCAACGCCGAAAAGTGGATGGACTGGACCACTTCCACGCTCGCCGATCCGTTCAAAGCGGTGTTCTGGGGCATCGTGCGCACCCCGGCTGACCAGCAAAACTGGGACAGCATCAATGCCGGGCGCCAAGCCTGTATCGACGCGCTCAAAACCGTCGAACAAGCCCTCGCCGAGCAACCCTACCTGTCCGGTCAGGCGTTCGGCATGGGCGATATTCCCTTGGGCTGCTTCATCTACGCCTGGTTCGAGATGCCCATCGAACGCCCGGCAATGCCGAATCTGGAGGCCTGGTACCAGCGTTTGCAACAGCGCCCGGCCTACCGCAAGGCGGTGATGACCGCGTTGACTTAATACACACTATTAATACGGGTGACTGTACTTGTGCGGCATGGGCACGCACCATGCTCGCACTGCATCGCAGGTTGAACTACCTGGGGTGTGCCTTCATCTATTCTTTCTATTCCCTTCTTTGGTGCGTACTTCCATATGAGTTCCGCTCTGTCCATCCGGCAGCTAACCAAAACCTACGGCAACGGTTTCCAGGCCCTGAGTGGTATCGATCTGGACGTTGCCGAAGGTGACTTCTTCGCCTTGCTCGGCCCCAACGGTGCCGGCAAATCCACCACCATCGGCATTCTCTCTACCCTGGTCAACAAGACCAGCGGCACGGTGAATATCTTCGGGCATGACCTGGACAAATCGCCGGCGGCGCTCAAGCGCTCCATTGGCGTGGTGCCCCAGGAATTCAATTTCAACCAGTTCGAAAAGACCTTCGATATTGTCGTGACCCAGGCTGGCTACTACGGCATTCCGGCGAAAGTCGCCAAGGAACGCGCCGAGCAGTACCTGACCCAACTGGGCCTTTGGGACAAGCGTGACGTGCCTTCGCGCTCGCTGTCCGGTGGCATGAAGCGCCGCCTGATGATCGCCCGCGCCCTAGTGCACGAGCCGCGCCTGTTGATCCTCGACGAACCCACCGCCGGCGTGGACATCGAACTGCGCCGCTCGATGTGGACCTTCCTCACCGAACTGAACGAGAAGGGCATCACCATCATCCTCACCACCCACTACCTGGAGGAGGCTGAGCAGTTGTGCCGCAACATCGGCATCATCGACCACGGCACCATTGTCGAGAACACCAGCATGCGCAACCTGCTGGGCCAGTTGCATGTGGAAACCTTCCTGCTCGACCTGAAGAACAATCTGTCGCTGGCCCCGCAGTTGCTCGGCTACCCGAGCCGGCTGGTGGACAGCCACACCCTGGAGGTGCAGGTGGATAAAGCCATGGGCATCACCGCGTTGTTCACCCAGTTGGCGACTCAGAACATCGAAGTGCTGAGCCTGCGTAATAAAACCAATCGCCTTGAGG
>NZ_WKCD01000174.1:0-11322 GCF_021606625.1 Pseudomonas sp. PA-4-8C | reverse complement strand
GCGGGGTGGGGCGGCGTTTTTCATGCGGTTTCATCCACCCAGCGTTGTTCCAATCCGGTTTTTGGTCCGCGTGGCGGGGTGCCCAGATGGCAATCCAGGTCGCCGACGTTGAGCCCGGATGACACCAGGCGCTCGCGCAGGCTGCCCAAGTGGCTTTCGATCAGGCTGGCGGTGAACGGGCGGCTGGCCCACAGCTGGCTGGACAGTTTGCCTTGGGACAGCTGCGCCTGAACTTGCAACGGCCCCAGCGGCTCCATGTCGAAGGCCAGTTCGACGCGCCAGAGCATTTGTTTCGGGTCTTTTTTATCCTTGCGCTCGGGCTGGTCCTTGTCTGGCGCGGGCTCCTCGCGCTGGAACTTGACCTGCAACGGCACGATGTCTTGCAGGGTGCGCAGGGGGATTTCCAGCTGCCAGGTCGTTTGCAGGCGGCCGTCGGCGGTGGTGCCGGTCTGTTCCAGGCTCGACAGTTGATGGCTCTGCAAGCGCGAGATCGCCCCGGCGGCCAGGCGTAGCAGGTTTTCCAGGTCGCCTTCACCTTCCAGTTTTGCCATCAGTCTTTCGGGCAGCGGGAAGCCGGCGGGTATCTGCCGGGCGCCGACCTGGCCGAGGGTGTTCAGCGGGCTGCGCACAAAGTGCGGCAACACCTGGGCCAGCGTATTGGCGGCGAGAATCGCATTCAGGTTGGTGCTGGCGGGCAGGGCAGGCAGCAGGTCTGCGACCAGGCGTAACAGCGCGCCTTTCATGTCCAACGGTGGGATTTGCGGGTTCTGCCCGGCAAGCAATTTGGCTTCCAGAAAGGCGCCGCTGTTCTGCACCACCTGGGCCAGTACCTTGGGATTGCTGACCTGCGCCAGATCGGGCAAGGCCGCCAATAATCGCTCGGCGGCGGCCCGCAGCTCAGCCGATGTGCTGTCACCACGGGGCAGGTTTTGCAAGGCGCTAAACACCGCGTCCAGCGAGCCTTGGCGACTTTGCTGAGTGGCGAGTTGTTGCGCCACGGCCAGTTGGTCTTTCAAGCCGCTCAGCTGTACGAAGTTCAGGGTTTGCGCGTTCTGCACCACGGCACTGAGCAAGCTGCCCACCCTCAGCGGCTGAGGGCTTTCCAACGCCAGGGTGGCACCGGCCAGGGCGTTATTGAGCACGCTCACCAGCGAGCGATAGATTGCCGGTTGCGCCGTGCCCTGGGGCAGCATCTGCGTGGTCAGCACCTTGGCTTGCAGCAGCGTGCCCACCGGCATTTGCGTGGTGTCGAGGCGTGTGAGGGCGGCCACGTTGGCGCTCATGGCTTGCTGCAAGGTGATGGCCAGATTGCCCGCAGGCGTCTGGCTCACCGCCACATTGCTGCCCAGGGGCAAGGGCTGGGCACTGCTGGCCTGCACCAGGGTTTGTCGGCCGCCTGCGAGGGTCAACTTGAGCAGCAACTGAAAGGCCTCGCCGCCTTGTTTAAGCGCGATGACCTCAGCGTTCACGGTTTTCCCCGGCTCGATCAACCCGGCCTGTGGCTCCAGCAGTTTGAGCAACGCGCCGGCCCCTGGCAGCGGAGCAGGCCCGGGCGCGGAGGCTGGCGGCAGTGGAGGAAGATTGATCTCACCGGTCATCGTGCGCATCGTCTCTGGGGAAATTGCCCTCTTTAGAGTAGGGCATCGCATGTATAATGCCGCCCGTCTGCAAAGAGAGCGGTAAAAACTCACAACTATTTGATCCAGCTCTCTAAAATCGGTCGCCAAAGCCGTTATTGTGCATCTCTCTATAACGGCCGCTGCACCGCCGACTTGAACCGTAAAGGCCCGCGATCTTTTGACCAGCCCTCTTCTTGAAGCCGTAGCGCTTGCCTGTGAACGCGACCTGCGCCTGCTGTTCGAGCAACTCGACCTGCGGCTTTCGGGTGGGGACATGGTGCAAGTCAGTGGCCCCAATGGCAGCGGCAAGACCAGCCTGCTGCGCCTGCTGGCCGGGCTGATGCAGCCCACGGCCGGCGTGGTGCGTCTCAACGGCAAGCCGTTGAACGAACAACGTAGCGAGCTGGCGCGCAACCTGGTCTGGATCGGCCACGCCGCCGGCATCAAGGACGTACTCACCGCTGAAGAAAACCTCAGTTGGCTCAGCGCCCTGCATCATCCTGCTTCCCGTGACGCCATCTGGCAGGCCCTGGCCGCGGTGGGCCTCAAGGGCTTTGAAGATGTTCCCTGCCACACCCTGTCTGCCGGCCAGCAGCGCCGCGTGGCCCTCGCCCGCTTGTACTTGCCCGGCCCGCCGCTGTGGATTCTCGACGAACCCTTCACGGCCCTCGACAAACAAGGCGTGGCTCAACTCGAAGCGCACCTGGCCCAGCACTGCGAACAAGGCGGCCTGGTGGTGCTCACCACCCACCACACCTTGGCGCGCATGCCGGCTGGCTACCGTGAGCTGGACCTGGGGCGGTGGTCGCTATGAGTGTGTTCGCCCTGTTGGTCACCCGTGAAGCCCGGCTGTTGTGCCGTCGCCCCGCCGAACTGGCCAACCCGCTGGTGTTCTTTGCCATCGTGATTGCGCTTTTCCCGCTGGCGGTCGGCCCGGAGACTAAACTGTTGCAAACCTTGTCCCCGGGACTGGTGTGGGTCGCCGCGCTTTTATCGGTTCTGCTCTCGCTGGACGGGCTGTTTCGCAGTGATTTCGAAGACGGTTCCCTGGAACAGTGGGTCCTTTCGTCGCACCCTTTGCCACTTCTGGTACTGGCCAAGGTGCTGGCACACTGGGCTTTTTCCGGCTTGGCGCTAGTCTTGCTCTCGCCACTGCTTGCCATGATGCTCGGGTTGCCCGTTGAATGCCTGCCGGTGCTACTCCTGTCCTTGTTACTCGGCACGCCGGTGCTCAGCCTGTTGGGGGCGGTGGGCGCAGCGTTGACGGTCGGCTTGAAGCGTGGCGGGCTGTTGTTGGCTCTGTTGATTCTGCCTTTGTATATCCCGGTGTTGATCCTGGGCAGTGGCGCGTTGCAAGCCGCGCTCATGGGCATGCCGGCGACCGGTTACCTCTTGTGGCTTGGCAGCCTGACCGCCCTGGCGGTAACCCTGACACCTTTTGCTATAGCCGCCGGCCTGAAAATCAGCGTCGGTGAATAATGAGGTCTGACCCGGCGTTAACGACGCGGAGTCAGTAAAGACCCTGAGCTTTTCGCCACGACGAAAAGCACCGTGATGGAAACAGCAATGAACTGGACCTGGTTTCACAAGCTCGGCTCGCCCAAATGGTTTTATGGCATCAGTGGCAAGCTGCTGCCGTGGTTGAGTATCGCCGCCATCCTGCTGATCGGCATCGGCCTGGTCTGGGGCCTGGCCTTCGCGCCGCCGGACTATCAGCAAGGCAACAGCTTTCGCATCATCTATATCCACGTACCTGCCGCGATGCTGGCCCAGTCCTGCTATGTGATGCTGGCGGTGTGCGGCATCGTCGGCCTGGTCTGGAAGATGAAGCTGGCCGATGTGGCCCTGCAATGCGCCGCGCCCATCGGTGCGTGGATGACCGCTGTGGCGCTGGTGACCGGTGCAATCTGGGGCAAGCCGACCTGGGGTTCGTGGTGGGTGTGGGATGCGCGCCTGACCTCGATGCTGATCCTGCTGTTCCTGTATTTCGGCCTGATCGCCTTGGGCAACGCCATCAGCAACCGCGACAGCGCCGCCAAGGCCTGCGCGGTGCTGGCGATTGTCGGCGTGATCAACATCCCGATCATCAAGTACTCGGTGGAGTGGTGGAACACCCTGCACCAGGGCGCCACCTTCACCCTCACCGAAAAACCAGCGATGCCCGTGGAAATGTGGGCGCCGTTGCTGCTGATGGTGCTGGGCTTTTACTGTTTCTTCGGTGCCGTATTGCTGCTGCGCATGCGCCTTGAAGTGCTCAAGCGTGAAGCCCGTACCAGTTGGGTCAAAGCCGAAGTGCAAAACTGCCTGGGAGCACGCGGATGAGTTTTGCTTCTTTCAGTGATTTTCTCGCCATGGGCCATCACGGCCTGTATGTCTGGACGGCCTATGGCATCTGCCTGGCGGTGCTGGCCCTCAACGTCGCCGCGCCGATCCTGGCCCGCAAACGTTACCTGCAACAAGAGGCGCGACGTCTGCGCCGGGAGACTGAAAAGTGAATCCGCTGCGTAGAAAGCGTCTGTTGATCATCCTTGCCATCCTGGTCGGCGTCGGCATTGCCGTGACCCTGGCCCTGAGCGCCTTGCAGCAGAACATCAACCTGTTCTACACGCCCACCCAGATCGCCAATGGCGAAGCGCCGGTCGATACGCGCATCCGCGCCGGCGGCATGGTGGAGCAGGGCTCGTTGAAGCGTTCCGGCGATTCGTTGGACGTGACCTTCGTGGTCACCGACTTCAACAAGGCCGTGACCATCACCTATCGCGGCATTCTCCCGGACCTGTTCCGCGAAGGCCAGGGCATTGTCGCCCTGGGCAAGCTCAACGCCGACGGCGTGGTAGTGGCTGACGAAGTGCTGGCCAAGCACGATGAAAAATACATGCCGCCCGAGGTCACCAAAGCCTTGAAAGACAGCGGCCAAACCGCGCCCGCCGCCCCAGCCAAGGAGGGCTAAGCCATGACGTCCGCACTGTTTATTCCTGAGTTGGGCCAGTTAGCGATGATCCTCGCGCTGTGCTTTGCGGTGGTCCAGGCCGTGGTGCCCTTGCTGGGTGCCTGGCGCGGCGATCGCCTGTGGATGAGCCTGGCGCAGCCGGCCGCCTGGGGCCAGTTCGCTTTCTTGCTGTTCGCCTTTGGTTGCCTGACCTACGCCTTCATGACCGACGATTTTTCCGTCGCCTACGTTGCCAACAACTCCAACAGCGCCTTGCCCTGGTACTACAAGTTCAGCGCCGTGTGGGGCGCCCACGAAGGTTCATTGCTGCTGTGGGCCTTGATCCTCGGCGGCTGGACCTTCGCTGTCTCGGTGTTCTCGCGCCAATTGCCGCAAGTGATGCTGGCGCGGGTGCTGGCGGTGATGGGCATGATCAGCATCGGTTTCCTGCTGTTCCTGATCATGACCTCCAACCCGTTCACCCGCATCCTGCCGCAGATCCCGGTGGACGGTCACGACCTCAACCCGTTGCTGCAGGATATCGGCCTGATCGTGCACCCGCCGATGCTCTACATGGGCTATGTGGGCTTTTCCGTGGCCTTCGCGTTCGCCATCGCCGCCTTGCTCGGCGGGCGTCTCGACGCCGCCTGGGCGCGCTGGTCACGGCCATGGACCATCGTCGCCTGGGCCTTCCTCGGTACCGGTATCACCTTGGGCTCATGGTGGGCCTACTACGAACTCGGCTGGGGCGGCTGGTGGTTCTGGGACCCGGTGGAAAACGCCTCCTTCATGCCGTGGCTGGTGGGCACCGCGCTGATTCACTCCCTGGCCGTTACCGAAAAACGTGGTGTGTTCAAGAGCTGGACGGTACTGCTCGCCATCGCGGCGTTTTCTCTCAGCCTGCTCGGCACTTTCCTGGTGCGCTCGGGCGTGCTGACCTCGGTGCATGCGTTTGCCTCAGACCCTGAGCGCGGCGTGTTCATCCTGATCTTCCTGCTGTTTGTCGTCGGCGGTTCGCTCACCCTGTTTGCCCTGCGCGCGCCGGTGGTCAAGAGCCAGGTCGGTTTCAACCTGTGGTCGCGGGAAACCCTGTTGCTGGGCAATAACCTGGTGCTGGTGGTGGCCGCGTCGATGATCCTGCTCGGCACGCTCTACCCGCTGGTGTTGGACGCCTTGAGCGG
This sequence comes from Pseudomonas sp. PA-4-8C, assembly GCF_021606625.1. Lineage (NCBI taxonomy): Bacteria > Pseudomonadati > Pseudomonadota > Gammaproteobacteria > Pseudomonadales > Pseudomonadaceae > Pseudomonas > Pseudomonas sp. PA-4-8C. The sequence continues at coordinate 5,593 of NZ_WKCD01000174.1, read as the reverse complement.
CGCCAAGCTGTCCGTGGGGCCGCCGTACTTCAATGCGTTGTTCATCCCGCTGATGGGCCTGTTGATGGTGGTGATGGCGGTCGGTGTGCTGGTGCGCTGGAAAGACACCCCGGTGAAATGGCTGGCGGGCATGCTGATGCCGGTGCTGCTCGGCAGCGTGGCCCTGGCGGTGATCGCCGGGTTTGCCTACGGCGACTTCAATTGGGCGGTACTCGCGACGTTCCTGCTGGCGGCCTGGGTGTTACTGGCTGGCGTGCGTGACATCGTCGACAAGACGCGTCACAAGGGTTTGCTCAAGGGCCTGCCCACCCTGACCCGCAGCTACTGGGGCATGCAGATCGCCCATATTGGTATCGCGGTGTGCGCCCTTGGGGTGGTGCTGTCCAGCCAGAACAGCGCCGAGCGCGACCTGCGCCTGGCGCCGGGCGAGTCCATGGACCTGGCCGGTTACCACTTCATCTTCGAAGGTGCCAAGCACTTCGAAGGGCCGAACTTCACCTCCGACAAAGGTACTGTGCGCGTGGTGCGCAATGGTAAGGAAATCGCCGTGCTGCACCCGGAAAAACGCCTGTATACCGTGCAGAGTTCGATGATGACCGAGGCTGGCATCGACGCCGGTTTCACCCGTGACCTGTATGTGGCCCTCGGTGAACCCCTGGGCGACGGCGCCTGGGCCGTGCGCGTGCATGTCAAACCCTTCGTGCGCTGGATCTGGTTCGGCGGGTTGCTCACCGGGTTCGGCGGGTTGCTCGCGGCGTTGGACCGGCGCTATCGGGTCAAGGTCAAGAGCCGGGTGCGTGAAGCGCTGGGCCTTTCGGGAGCTGCGGTATGAAGCGTTGGTTGATGGTTGTGCCGCTGGCGTTGTTTTTGCTGATGGCGGTGTTTTTGTATCGCGGGTTGTACCTGGACCCGGCCGAGCTGCCCTCGGCGATGATCGGCAAGCCGTTCCCCGCCTTCAACCTGCCAACGGTGCAGGGTGACAAGACCCTCACCCAGGCCGACTTGCAGGGCAAGCCGGCGCTGGTCAACGTGTGGGCCACCTGGTGCATCTCTTGCCGCGTCGAACATCCGGTGTTGAACAAGCTGGCCGAGAAGGGCGTGGTGATCTACGGCATCAACTACAAGGACGACAATGCGGCGGCCTTGAAGTGGCTGGCGGAATTTCATAACCCGTATCAGCTGGATATCCGCGACGAAGACGGCAACCTGGGGTTGAACCTCGGCGTGTACGGCGCGCCGGAAACCTTCTTCATCGATGCCAAAGGTGTGATCCGCGACAAGTTCGTCGGCGTGATCGACGAAACGGTGTGGCGCGAGCAACTGGCCGCCAAGTACCAGGCCCTGGTCGATGAGGCCAAGCCATGAAGCGTTGGTTGACCGCAGCTGTTTTAGCCCTGGGCCTGGCTGGTGTGGCCCACGCCGCCATCGACACTTATGAATTTGCCAACGACGCCGAGCGCGAGCGTTTTCGCGACCTGACCAAGGAACTGCGCTGCCCCAAGTGCCAGAACCAGGACATCGCCGACTCTAACGCCCCGATCGCCACTGACCTGCGCCGAGAGATCTTCCGCATGCTGGGGGAGGGCAAGGACGACCAGCAGATCATCGACTTCATGGTCGACCGCTACGGCGATTTCGTGCGCTACAAACCGGCGCTCACCGGCAAGACCGCGCTGCTGTGGTTTGGCCCGGCCGGGCTGTTGCTGGCCGGCGTGGTGGTGATGGCCGTGATCGTGCGCCGTCGCCGCGTCGCACCGATTGATGGCGCTGATGCGCTGTCCCCTGAAGAGCGCAAACGCCTCGACCAATTGCTGGACACCAAGACTGATGATTGATTTCTGGCTCGCAGCCGGTTTGCTGCTACTGATTGCCCTGAGTTTCCTGTTGATCCCTGTGTTGCGTGGCCGTCGTGCCCAGCGCGAAGAGGATCGCACCGCGTTGAACGTGGCGCTGTACCAGGAACGTGTCGCCGAGCTGCAAGCGCAGCAGGACGAAGGTGTGTTGAATACCGCGCAACTCGACACGGGCCGCGCCGAAGCGGCCCGCGAGTTGCTGGCCGACACCGAAGGCGTGGAAAAGCCCCGTGAATCGCGGTTAGGCAAACCGTTGCCGTTTTTGGCGGCGTTTCTGGTGCCTGTGCTGGGCGTCGCGCTGTACCTGCATTATGGCGCGAGCGACAAGGTCGAACTGACCCGAGAATTTTCCCAGCCACCGGTATCCATGGCCGATATGACCCGCCGCCTGGAACGCGCCGCCGCCGCGCAACCGGATTCGGCAGAAGGTTTGTACTTCCTTGGGCGCGCCTATATGGCCCAGGACCGTGCCGCCGATGCCGCCAAAGTCTTTGAACGTACGGTTGCATTGGCCGGGCGCCAACCGGAATTGCTCGGCCAATGGGCCCAGGCGCAGTACTTTGCCGACAACAAACAGTGGTCGCCGAAGGTTCAGGCGCTGACCGACGAAGCCTTGAAGCTCGACCCCAAGGAAGTCACCAGTCTCGGCCTGCTGGGTATCGCCGCCTTTGAGGGCCAGCGTTATCAGGAAGCCATCGACTACTGGAACCGCCTGCTCGCGCAATTGCCGCCAGAGGACAACTCCCGCGTCGCCTTGCAAGGCGGAATTGACCGCGCGGCAGAGAAGCTCAAGGAGAGCGGTGGCAGCGTCGTACAGGCGCCCAAGGCGCTGCTTAAAGTGCGTGTGGACCTATCCGCCGAGGTCAAAGCCAAGGCCCTGCCAGGCGACAGCGTGTTCATCTTCGCCCGCGCCGTTAACGGCCCGCCGGCGCCCTTGGCGGCCAAGCGTGTGACCGTCGACGCATTGCCCGTTACCGTCGAACTGGGCGATGCCGACGCGATGATGCCGCAGTTGAAACTGTCCAACTTCCCCGAAGTCCAACTGGTTGCGCGCATATCCCGGGCCGGCCAACCGACCACTGGCGAATGGATCGGCCGCAGCCAACCGTTGGCCAGCAGCACCACTGCGCTGCAGCAATTGACCATCGACACTCCGGACCAGTAATTCTGAGGACACGCCCATGACCGCATATGCACGCATCACCCTGCTCAGCCTGGTACTCGGCCTGAGCGCCTGTGCGGTCCACCGCCCACCTGCGGCGCCGACCGGCCCGACTATTCCACCTGTTGGCCCATCTACGCAGCCGAGCACCAAGCCCAGCACCAAACCTTCCGGCCCCGTGACACCGGCGCCCAAACCTCTGCCAAGCAAATCGCCGACCTTCGCCCCACCGCCGGGCGCCGCCAGCCATTGGGACGGCAAGATGCAGGTGTATGTGCTGGACGACCAGCCTGACACCTTCTACCGCCAGCGCACCTACTACCGCTGGAGTAACGGTTGGAGCCGCTCCATCAGCCCCAATGGGCCATGGGAAGAAACCAATGTGCAAGGCGTGCCGCCGGGGTTGAGCAAGCAGTACGCGCAATGACAAAAGGCGACCGTGTTCAGGTCGCCTTTTTTATTTTCGATTTGGAATGCTATTAACTGACGGAGCTGGCTTGCCTGCGATGGCGGCCTGACAGCCAACCCATCTCTACCTGAGGCCCCGGACTCAAAATGTGGGAGCTGGCTTGCCTGCGAAGACGGCCTAACAGTCAACACAGTTGGACCGGGTACATATCCGTTATTTAGGTAACGGCCACCTAGGGTTCCGCTCTGACAGCGGGTCACTTTTGGAAAAGAGCCCGGAATGCCGGCCCAGCCAAAAGTAACCATGGGCTCTTGCCCCACCACTCGGCACCTCGCTTAGGCTCGGTGTGCCCGTAATCCGCCGGCATCCCTGCCGGTTTACCCCCCAAATCCCTGTCGAATTCCGGCCAGCGTGGTTTGACGGGGCGCCTAAGATCAAGATCAAAAGCAGGTCAAGATCAAGAGCGGCTCGCTTCGCATCGTGAAGAGTCTGCGCGTTATGGCATGACAATCGCTGAATTTCCCACCACCCTGGAAGCCGCGCGCGGTTGCCGGCAACTGAACATGAAAGTCTTGATGGGCGCGCCGAACGTGGTGCGTGGTGGGTCGCACTCGGGTAATGTGGCCGCCGCCGGCCTGGCTGGCGAGGGATTGCTGGATATACTTTCCAGTGACTACTACCCGGCGAGCCTGTTGCAGGCGGCGTTCGTACTGCCGATCAACAAGATGGCGGTGATCTTTGCCGCGCAGTGCAGATGATCAGCCTGGCGCCGGCACAGGCGCGGGCTTGAAGGACCGAGGTGAAATCGCCATTGGCCTGCGTGCCGACCTGGTGCAAGCCAGGAGCCGCGAAGGGCTGCCGATGGTGCAACAAGTCTGGAGACAAGCGAAGAGGGTGTTTTGATGGCAGGCAGGTTGATCTATCTCATCGGGCCATCGGGTTCGGGCAAGGACAGCCTGCTGGATGCCGCGCGTCCACGCCTGGTCGAGCGTGGCTGCCGTATGGTGCGGCGCGTGATCACACGGTCGGCAGAGGCGGTGGGCGAAGCGGCGCAAGGGGTGAGCCCGGAGCAGTTTGCGCTGATGGAAGCCGAGGGCGCATTTGCCTTGAGCTGGCAGGCAAATGGCTTGTCCTATGGCATCCCCAGGGAAATCGACGATTGGCTGGCCGCTGGGGACGACGTTCTGGTCAACGGCTCCCGTGCTCACCTGGCGCAGGCTCGTGAGCGTTACCCGACGTCGTTGGTATTGCTGCTGACGGTGGACCAAGCGGTGTTGCGCCAGCGTTTGATCGCGCGCGGGCGTGAGTCATTGGCCGACATCGAGGAACGCCTGGCGCGCAATGCGCGGTTCACTGCCGAGTTGATTGCGGGCAATGGGGCGGGCTTGTTCGTGTTGGATAACTCTGGCCCGTTGGCACATACCGTCGAGCGTTTGCTGTGCTGCCTGGACCACGGGCGCACGGTATGCGCTTGACGCTGCTGGGCACCGGTGATGCGCGGCAGGTTCCGGTGCATGGCTGCGAGTGTGCTGCGTGCGGGTTGGCGCGCAGTGATCAAAGCCGCCCCAGCCGCAGGTGCCGCGTAATCACAATGACCTGACGCTGGCGCTGCAGAGCATCGAAGACACCGGGGCGCAGTTGGGGGGGCTGACCCATGTGGGGCATACGTTGGATACGTGGTTGCTGGCGCATCGTCATGAGTTGCCCCGACATGTCTCGGTAGGTTGGGACAATCGAGTCGTGTAAGGCGTGGCCTTGTTAGCAATCAGACAAGAAGCTTGATGTTCAGTTTGTTTTTTCCAGTGTGTTTGATTGTTTTTCTGGATGTTTGAAGCGTGTCGCTTGATTGAGTCAAGTTTGTTGTTTGCACTTTTTTTTCTTCGGTGGCATCAAGGTTTGAGAGTGCTTGGGGGATGCGAGTATTCCACCTCGAATAAAACATGTGTGGTTTTATTACTGCCATGTTTAATGGTGGGTTGTTGAAATGAAATGACGGTGGTGAAGGTCTTTTCAATGTGGGAGCTTTATCGGGCTGACAACGGAGCAGTCGGCATCGGTAACTCGCATATATGGACGGTTAACTTTCCACTGTTCAGAGTATCAAAGCACATGCATATCCCTGTTAGGCCTGTCTCTTTATACACATCTCCGAGCCCACGAGACTGTCGC
>NZ_WKCD01000173.1:0-11360 GCF_021606625.1 Pseudomonas sp. PA-4-8C | reverse complement strand
GCTATAGTGGGTGGGGTCCAGGCCATCGTCGGCAAGCATCAGCAACTGGGCATGCAAGGCTTGCCGGCGTTCGTCAGCCGCCCATAGCGGGGCATCGCCCTGCTGCTGGTAAAAGGTTTGCAGGCGCGCCAACGCGGCGGCATCGATACGCGGCGCAAGATGCGGGCAGACACTGGTCAACTGCGCCAAGGCCTGTTGCAGCGGCGCGAGCGCGACCGGTGCAGGGGTGGTGACGGGCAGTGGTTCTAACGGCAGCGTTTCGGCTGTAGCGACCAATGGTGCAACGAGCAGGCAAATGCTCAAGTAACATGCGTGTTTTTTGAACAATTGACTTAGCTCCACTCCACAGCGGGGACTCGACTGTAGATGCTGACTTTTATACGCAGGCGCAGGCTAACCAGCCTGGGCTTGATCACCGGGTGCCTGGCTTTATTGAGCAATGTTGCGCTCGCCGCCAATGGCACCTCTCTTTCCCTGTATAGCAGCCTGGCGCGCTCTGCTCCAGAACTCAATCCCACCGTGCTCAAAAGCGCCCTGAGCGCCGTGCAGTGCGCGGTCAATAACGGCGAGGAACGTTCCGATCGCCTAGCGGTTATTGACTACTCCCAGCCCTCGACCGCCCGTCGCCTGTGGATCTTCGACTTGCGCAAAAAGACCTTGGTATTGCGCGACCTGGTGGCCCACGGTGCCAAGTCCGGGGAAAACTTCGCCACCCAGTTCTCCAATCTCGAAGGCAGCCACCAGTCGAGCCTGGGGTTGTTCCGCACCCAGGAAAGCTACCTGGGCGCCCATGGCTACTCGCTGCGCATGGATGGCTTGGAGCCGGGCTTCAATGACCAGGCCCGCGACCGCGCCATCGTGATTCATGCCGCCGATTACGTCAGCCCGTTGTGGAGCAAGCGCGAAGGCCGCATTGGCCGCAGCCAGGGTTGCCCGGCCGTGCGCCCGCAGGTCGCCCGCCAAGTGGTGGACAAGCTCAAGGACGGGCAGTTCATGTTTTCGTGGTACCCCGACCAGCGCTGGCTGAAGTCATCGACCTACCTCAATTGCAAACCCCAACAGGTGGCGAGTAGTCGTACAATCCGTGGCGGATAGCCTGTCCCCATAGATAAAAGAGAGCGTCGCATGCTTCTACACACCTCCACCTGGATCGAAATCGGGCAGTTCCTGGAACGCAGCCGCACGGTGGTGATTCCCATCGGCTCCAACGAGCAACATGGCCCCACCGGCCTGCTGGGTACTGACTGGATGTGCCCGGAGATCATCGCCCACCACGCCCAGAAGCACGCCGACATCCTCGTCGGCCCGACCTTCAATATCGGCATGGCCCAACACCACCTGGGCTTTCCCGGCACCATCTCCCTGCGCCCTTCCACCTTTATCGCTGCGATTGGCGACTGGGTGCGTTCGCTGGCCGGGCATGGTTTCGAAAAGATCCTGTTCCTCAACGGCCACGGCGGCAATATCGCCACGATTGAAGCGGCGTTCTCAGAGCTGTACGCCGAAGCCAGCTTCGCCCGCCGCCCGGCCGGGTTCGCGCTGAAGCTGGTGAACTGGTGGGACCTGGAAGGCGTCACCGACCTGGCCCAGCGCCAATTCCCGGTCGGGCATGGCAGCCACGCCACGCCGTCGGAAATTGCCGTGACGCAGTGGGCGTATCCGGATTCGATCAAGTCTGCCGAGTACTCACCGCAAATCGCCAACACCGGCCCGATTCGCGAAGCCCTGGACTTCCGTGCGCGCTTCCCTGACGGCCGCATGGGCTCGGACCCGGCGTTGGCCACCGTGGAGAAAGGCGGTGAGTTGGTGGCGTTGGCGGCGCAAGGACTGGTCAAGACCGTCGACAGCTTCAGCGACGAAGCCAAACCCTGAGCCAAATGGGGCCAATACCCTGTGAGCGGGCTTGCCCGCGAAGGCGGTGTGGCAGCCACTGAATCTTTAACTGAACCACCGCTTTCGCAGGCAAGCCAGCTCCCACATTGGTTACAGGGTGGGGTTGCGGTGCATGTGCGGGTTTATTTGCAATCCTGGGCGGCCTGCTCAAGCCGTGACGGCTTGATCGCCGAAGCCAGCGGCTTGCGCTCATACAGGAACACCTTGGTGCCGTCCTGGGACTTGTAGGCCTCCAGCACATCATCGGCGGCAATCTTGCTGGTCAACAGCACCTTGGCGTGGCGCGAGTTCTGGGTAACGGTCGAGGTGATGCCATGCTTTTCCAGCTTGGGCAATACGCATTGCACATAGCCGTCGGGGGTCTTGTTGGTTTGCAGGGTCAGCGATGGGGCATTGGGCGCCGTGATACAACCGGTCAGCAGCAACGAAGCACAAGCCAGGGCCGGGGCGAAGAAAGAGCGCATATTCATTCCTGAAAATAACCAAATAGGGTTCACAACCATTCGCGGGTCAACCTGCGCGAACCAGGGCCTTGAGCGACGCATCGAACTGCTTCAGGGCATCTTGCTGTACATCGCGTTGTTGCTCGATCAGTGCAGCAATCTCCGGGGCCGCCTTGTCGTGCACCCACACGGACGGCACGTGCTTGTCCACCGAGCCTTCGGCCTTGGCGATAAACTGCAGGTTCGCATCAAAGAAGCGTGCGACAAAGCGCGCCTCGACCCGGTCATTACGCTGGGTGAGCAATTGGTTATGGGTATCGAGCACCACCACCACATCCGGGTGCGCCTGCACCAGGGCATCCAGGCTGCTATAGACCGTCACCGAGGCAAAAGTGCCCTGCAACGAGTGCATCAACCAGTCGATCGCCAGTTCCGGGTCGGAGCTGTTGACGAACGCCTCGCGAATCCGCCCATCCAGCGCATCCTTGGCGCCGTTCAGTGCCATGGCGTGGTAGCGTTCGAGGTAGCTGAGGTTGTCGCGGGTGTTTTCACTGAACAACACCCCCACCGACTGGGCACGCTGCAGCGAGTCTACGCTACCCACCAGGGGCAGCAAATGGCCTGTACGCACTTCATCGGCCATCGCCGGGGTGGTCATGACCGCGGTGCCCAGCATCAGGGCCATCAAAGCCAACTGGATAATCGTCCTCATCGCGCATTTTCCTTGGGCTGCGTCTCGATGTGCCGATTCTGCGCGTTTGGCGAAAAAACAGAACTTGTGATCCTTGATGGTGACTATCATTTGAACCGATAGTGTCAGGCCGCCCATAAAATCTATAAGGACCCCGCCATGAAGCCCTACCAGAAAATCTTCGATCGTATCCGCGAGGCAGTACTGCCAGAGTTTCGCGAGCGGGTCGCCGACTACCTGGTCGAGTACGAAACCGTGCTGCTGGACTCAAACGCCGACGCCGCAAAAGGCAGCGCCAGCGCCGAGCAACTGCGCGGCTACTTGCGCGGTTTGAACACCATGCGCGTGCTGGGCATGGCTGATTGGGAAGACCTCGACCGGCGTGTCGCCCAGCAGGCAGAGCTAGAGCGCGGGCCGTCGCAGCTCGACCCACTCGCGCACTGACGGCCGCTGCCACTGGCGTTGCGCGTAGGCCACCAGCTGCGTGGGTACGGCGTCACCATTGAGGATCAGGCGATTGAGCATCACCGCCAGGTCCACATCGGCAATCGACCACTGGCCGCACAGGTACTCGCGGTTATCCGCCAGCAACGCTTGCGCCGCGCTGATCAACTTGGTCGCGGCGGCTTGAGCGTCTGCTGACAACGGCGGCCTCTTCTGCCCACAGAACACCACCAGCGTCGAGCGCTCCTGGCGAATCGGCAGCAGGTCGCTGCGTAGCCACGCCTGGACCTGTCGCGCCCTCGCCCGCTGCTGCACATCCGCCGGGTACACGCTGGTCTCGGGGTAGGCCTGGTCCAGGTACTCGGTGATGGCCGAAGACTCCGACAGCGCAAAATCACCATCTACCAGAGTCGGCACTCGCTGGGTCAGGGAGCGTTGGGCGAAATCTGCCGCTTGGTTCTGCCGGGCATCGAGGTCCAGGGTGAGGGTCTCGAACGCCAGGCCTTTTTCGCGCAAGGCGACAAACACCGACATGGCATAAGGGCTGGTAAACAGCGAATCAACGTAGAGGTGCAGCGGGCCTTGGCTCATGGGCAATCTCCTAGGATGAGCCATCACGCTACGAGATCCGGGCCGATAAAGACAATGCAGGGTTTTTATGGGGGCATTCCTGGCGGGAATAGCGCGGGTAGTGGCAATATTATGGCTACCGCTGATTTTCAAGGAAGGAACAGCACATGAAACAAGCAGTTGTGGTTATCCACGGCATCGGCGAGCAGCGCCCAATGGACACCTTGCGCGGCTTTGTCGAAGCGATGATCCCCACGGACACCCCCGATGGCAAACCTCTGTACTGGAGCAAGCCGGATCGGCTGTCGCGCAACTTCGACCTGCGCGTACTGAAGTCCTCGGGCCGCACCTCGACGGATTTCTATGAGTACTACTGGGCCCACAAGATGCAGGGCACCAAGCTCGGCCATCTGCTGGGCTGGCTGTGGGACATCTTCAAGCGCCCGCGGCGCGACATTCCCGACGCCATCGTGCCGATCTGGCGTAGCACGCGCTGGACGGTGTTGGCGTTACTGCTATTGATTGCCAGCGGCGCACTGGCCGCAGCCTGGGGTCAGTTGCCCGCCAACGACAACCCCTTCGCGCTGATCCCCCTGCTGCTCGCGGCCATGGGACTGGGGCTGCGCTATTCGGCGCTGGCGTACCTGGGAGATGCCGCACGCTACTTAAGCCCCAACCCGCAGAACGTGAGGGTGCGCGAGCAGATCCGTGCCGATGGTGTCGACCTCCTGCGTGCGCTGCACAACCAGGGCGACTACGAGCGCATCATCGTCGTGGGCCACAGCTTGGGCAGCGTGATTGCCTACGACATCGTCGGCTACCTCTGGCATGAATACCACGACCAACTGACCCAACTGAACCCCAGCAACCGTGAGCTGGCGGCCCGTTATGCCAACCGCGAACCGCTGCAACCGGTGGTCAAGGAGGCCCTGCCCGCCGCTGGCGCCTTACTGGACGGCAGCCTGGGCAGCCTGTTGAATTTTCGTCAGCAACAGGCCGAGGCATTCGTCGAACAGCGCGGCCTGGGCAACCCCTGGCGCATCACCGACCTGGTCACGGTCGGCAGCCCGATGGCCCACGCCAGCCTGTTGCTGGGCCGCAGCGTCAGTGACTTCCAGCAGCGCATGGAGCGCCGCGAAGCCCCGGCCTGCCCGCCTACCGAAGACACCCAAGGCTACGGCTACAACGCCCGCCAACCGCTGATGCTCGGCCAAAAGCCCTTCACCCCGCACTACCTGCACCACGCCGCAGCCTTTGCCGTCACGCGCTGGACCAACCTGTACTTCCCTGCCCCCTTCGGCGTATTCGGCGACATCGTCGGCGGCCCGGTCAAGCCGGTGATGGGCGGCGGCGTGCTGGACTTGCCGGTGACCGTGGGCAACGGTAAAGGCTGGCTGGCCAGATCCTGGCTCAGCCACACTCATTATTGGAGCGAACGCGGCGGTACACAGGGTTACCTCAGTGCACTGGGCAAGGATGAACAGGCGATCACCCAAGGCCCGCGCCCTTCGGCCACTGAAGCATTGCGGTGGGCAATTGACCTTAAGGGGGTGCGGCGGTTTCGACGTGTTGGCGCCCAGCAAAGCCTGGCGCCAGAACATGCCTAACCGGCGAAGCCACCGGCCTTGAGGAAGGCGAGCTCTTCATCGGTGCTCGCCCTGCCCAACACCCCATTGCGATGCGGAAACCGCCCGAACCGCTCAATGATATCGGCATGCTCCTTGGCCCAGTGATAGGTGCTGTCATCCAACTGCCGGTTCAGGGCCAGAGACCGTTGCTGGTCCTGTGGGTCTTCCGAATGTTCAAAAGGCAAATAGCAGAACGCGCGCAACTGAGGTTCAACCTGTTGATCCAACCCCGCGTCCACCATCTTTCGCGCATACAACCGGGCCAGCGGGTCGGTGGCGAACATGTGCGCCGTGCCGCGAAAGGCGTTGCGCGGGTACTGGTCCAGCAGGATCAGTAGCGCCAGCGCGCCATCCGCCGTGGTCAACCAGTCTTCGAGTTCACGCCGCGCCGCCTGCATATGGGTGGCGTGGAAGCTGTCACGAAAGGCTGTATCGAACGCCTCGTCCTTGGCAAACCAACGCTTGGGCCCCGCCTGTTTCCAGAACGCGATTACGGCTTCGGCCGATTGTGAAGTCATGCTTACCTCGCTTAATGTTATAGAATAACGTCAATATTGTGCCTGCGTGTGATCCTCAACTTATGACTGACGCTATGACTTTACGCAAACGCCTGTTGTCCATCGATGCCCTGCGCGGCCTGGTGATCCTGTTCATGTTGCTGGACCACGTGCGGGAAACCTTCTTGCTGCACCGCCAGGTCAGCGACCCCATGAACATTGACAGCACCGAGCCAGCGTTGTTTTTCAGCCGCACCCTCGCTCACCTGTGTGCGCCGGTGTTTGTGCTGCTTACCGGATTGTCGGCGTGGCTGTATGGCCAGAAATATCAGGGCCGTCGCGACGTGTCGGCATTTTTGTTCAAGCGCGGGCTGTTCCTGATGGTGCTGGAATTCACCCTGGTCAACTTCGCGTGGACCTTCCAACTGCCGCCCAGCGTGATCTATATGCAAGTGATCTGGGCCATCGGCATCAGCATGATCGCGCTTGCCGCGTTGGTTTGGCTACCGCGTGCCTGGCTGATCGGCTTGGCGCTGGTGATTATCGCCGGGCACAACCTGTTGGATGGGCTGCATTTTGCAGCCGGTTCGATGTGGCACGTGCCGTGGACGATCTTGCATGAACGCAACTGGATTGAAGTGTCTGACAACCTGCGCCTGCGCACCACCTACCCGGTACTGCCATGGATCGGTGTGATTGCCCTGGGCTACGGCCTCGGGCCATGGTTTGCCAATGCCACGCTGCCGGCTGTGCGTCAGCGTTATTTGCTGATCGCGGGGGTGGGCGCGTTGGTGGGTTTTGGGCTGTTGCGCGCGCTTAATGGCTACGGCGAGCAGCCTTGGCAGGTGTATGACAGCGGCGTGCTGACGCTGATGAGCTTTTTCAACATCACCAAGTACCCGCCTTCGCTGTTGTTCCTGGCGTTGACCCTGGGGATTGGCTTGCTGTTGCTGCTGGCGTTTGAACACGCCGGGCATAAGCGCTGGATCGGCGTACTGGCAGTGTTCGGCGCGGCGCCGATGTTCTTTTATCTGTTGCACCTGTACGTGTTGAAAATCCTCTATGTCGCCTGCGTTGCATTGTTTGGCCTCAACCATGGCAATTACTTTGGCTTCGACGGTATCGGTGCGGTGTGGCTGGCAGCGCTGCTGTTGCCGATTGCTCTGTACTTGCCCGTGCGTTGGTTCGCCGGCCTGAAAGCCCGGCGGCGGGACCTGGCGTGGCTCAAATACCTCTGACCTGATGCAGGCAAATTGTGGGAGCGGGCTTGCTCGCGAAAGCGGTGTGTCAGCCACTGCTGTTGTGACTGAAAGACCGCATTCGCGGGCAAGCCCGCTCCCACAGTTTTTAACCGCGCCGGGCTCAGGAATCAGGCCAGTTCGGCACGCAGTTGGCGAGCGGCGGTGACCATGTGGATGAGCGCCGCCTCCGTTTCCGGCCAGCCTCGCGTCTTCAAGCCGCAATCGGGGTTCACCCATAAGCGCTCTGCCGGAATCCGCTTGGCGGCCTTGCGCAGCAAGTTGGCCATTTCCGAGGCATCCGGCACCCGTGGCGAGTGAATGTCGTAGACCCCCGGGCCGATCTCATTCGGGTAGGCGAAGGCTTCGAACGCGTCGAGCAACTCCATGTCCGAGCGTGAGGTTTCGATGGTGATCACGTCGGCATCCATGGCGGCGATGGACTCGATCACGTCGTTGAATTCGCTGTAGCACATGTGGGTGTGGATCTGGGTTTCATCGCCCACGCCACTCGCGCACAAACGAAACACTTCAGTCGCCCAGTCCAGGTAGTGCTGCCACTGCGCCTGGCGCAACGGCAAGCCCTCACGAAAAGCCGCTTCGTCGATCTGCACGATCTTGATACCGGCCGCTTCCAGGTCCACCACTTCGTCACGAATCGCCAGGGCCAGTTGCCGGGCCTGCACTTCGCGGCTCAGGTCTTCCCGTGGGAACGACCACATCAGCATGGTCACCGGGCCTGTGAGCATGCCCTTCATCACTTTGTCGGTGAGCCCTTGGGCATAGCGAATCCACTCCACGGTCATGGCTTTCGGGCGGCTCAAGTCGCCGACAATCACCGCGGGTTTCACGCAGCGCGAACCATAGCTCTGCACCCAACCGAACCGGGTGAACGCGTAGCCATCCAGTTGTTCGGCGAAGTACTCGACCATGTCGTTACGCTCGGCTTCACCGTGCACCAGCACGTCCAGACCGAGGTTTTCCTGCACCTCGACAGCGTGCTTGATCTCACTGTGCATGGCTTCGATGTATTCGGCTTCGCTCAACTTGCCAGCCTTATACGACTGGCGCGCCAGGCGGATCGACGCGGTCTGTGGGAACGAGCCGATGGTGGTGGTCGGGAACAGCGGCAGGTTAAGCCCGGCCCGTTGCTTTTCGATGCGCTGGGCAAACGGCGACTGACGCTGGCTGTCCAGCGCCGTGATGGCGGCGACACGGGCCTGAACAGCGGGTTTATGGATACGTGACGATGCAGCACGAGCCCCCTGCACGGCGCGGCTTTCGGCCAGGGCGGCGAGTACGTCAGGTGCTGACGGCTGGTCAACTGCCTTGGCCAGTAGCGCCACTTCCGCGCACTTTTGTACGGCAAAGGCCAGCCAGCTTTTCAGTTCGGCATCCAACTGGTCTTCCCGCTCAAGATCCACCGGGCTGTGCAGCAGCGAGCAGGACGGCGCAACCCACAGACGATCGCCCAATTTCTCATGGGCATGCTGCAAGGTAGCCAGGGCTTTTTCCAGGTCGCAGCGCCACACGTTTCGGCCGTTGACCACACCCAGGGACAGCACCTTGTACGCTGGCAGGCGGTCGAGGATGGTCGGGTACTGGTCCGGCGCACGCACCAGGTCGATATGCAAGCCATCCACCGGCAGGTTGGCGGCCAGGCCGAGGTTTTCTTCCAAGCCGCCGAAGTAAGTGGCCACCAATTTTTTCAGCGGGTCGCGCTGGAGCAGGTTATAGGCGCGCTCAAAAGCGTTCTTCCAGTCCTGGGGCAGATCGAGCGCCAGGATCGGCTCGTCGATCTGCACCCACTCCACGCCCAAATCGGCCAGGCGCTGGAAGATCTGGCCATACAGCGGCAGCAGTCGTTCGAGCAGGTCGAGCTTGTCGAAGTCAGCGCCCTTGGCCTTGCCCAGCCACAAGTAGGTCAGCGGGCCGATCACCACCGGCTTGACGCTGTGTCCCAAATCGAGGGCTTCCTGGACCTCTTCGAACAACTGGTCCCACGCCAGGTAGAATTGCTGATCGACGCTGAACTCCGGCACCAGATAGTGATAGTTGGTATCGAACCACTTGGTCATCTCCTGGGCATGGGCTCCGCCGCAGCAGCTGTCGCTGACGCCACGGGCCATGGCGAACAAGGTATGCAGAGTGGCCTGGCCATCGGCCGGGCGGAATCGCTCAGGCACCACGCCGAACATCAGCGAGTGGGTCAGCACCTGGTCGTACCAGGCAAAATCACCCACCGGCAACAGTTCGATGCCGGCTTGCTGTTGCAGCGCCCAGTGGGTGCTGCGCACATCACGGCCAACGGCGCGCAGGCCGGCTTCGTCGAGCTCTCCCTTCCAGAACGCTTCCTGCGCTTTTTTCAGTTCACGATCGCGTCCAATGCGTGGAAACCCGAGGGAATGAGCGACTGCCATGACTTACAACTCCGATGGTGTGATTGATGGCGGTCATTGTCGGCAGAGGGGTTTCTTGAGACAAACTCATTTTGTTCTAGATCATCACAAGATTTACTCATGTTTAGGTGGGCCTGATTTTAGCGGCGCTACTGTAGGGTTTGCGGTGCCAGGGCCGGCGTCATCGCGGCCTCGCTTAGGCTCGAGTGCTCCCACAGGGGGACGGGGTGATTCTTATGAACGGTCATACTTACGCCCTATGCTTAACGTGGCGCGCAAAATCCGCCGGCTAACCTTTCGATCTGTTCCAAGTGCGGGCACAATGCGTGTCCTTTTTTGGCAGGCACCGCCGCAGGCTCTCAAAAATGATCAAAACGCCGTACTACCTCATCGATAAACAGAAGCTTCTGGTCAACATGCAGAAGATTGCCTACGTGCGCGAACAGTCCGGCGCCAAGGCTCTGCTGGCGCTCAAGTGCTTTGCCACCTGGTCGGTATTCGACTTGATGCAGCAATACATGGACGGCACCACCTCGTCGTCGCTGTATGAACTCAAGCTCGGTCGCCAGAAGTTCGAAGGTGAAGCGCACGCCTACAGCGTGGCCTGGGCCGACGATGAAATCGAAGAGATGCTGGAGAACTGCGACAAGATCATCTTCAACTCCATCAGCCAGCTGCAGCGTTTTGCCGAACGCAGCGAAGGCAAGACCCGCGGCCTGCGCGTAAACCCACAGGTGAGCAGCTCCGACTACCTGCTGGCCGACCCGGCGCGCCCGTTCAGCCGCCTGGGCGAGTGGGACCCGGTGAAGATCGATGGCGTGATCGACCAGATCTCCGGTTTCATGTTCCACAACAACTGCGAGAACGGCGACTTCAGCCTGTTCGACAAGATGCTCGGCACCATCGAGGAACGCTTCGGTACGCTGCTGCACAAGGTCAAGTGGGTCAGCCTCGGCGGCGGCATCCATTTCACCGGTGAAGGCTATGCACTGGACGCATTCTGCGCGCGGCTCAAGGCCTTCTCCGAGAAGTACGGCGTGCAGGTCTACCTGGAACCCGGCGAAGCGGCGATCACCAACAGCGCCTCCCTGGAAGTCACCGTGCTCGACACCCTCTACAACGGCAAAAATCTCGCCGTGGTAGACAGCTCCATCGAAGCCCACCTGCTGGACCTGCTGATCTATCGCCTCAACGCCAAGCTGGCGCCGAGCGAGGGTGAACACACCTACATGGTGTGCGGCAAATCCTGCCTGGCCGGGGACATCTTCGGCGAGTATCAATTTGATCGTCCGCTGGCCATCGGCGATCGGCTGTCGTTCATCGACACCGCAGGCTACACCATGGTCAAGAAAAACTGGTTCAACGGCCTGAAAATGCCGTCCATCGTAGTGAAACAACTCGACGGTACAGTCGAGGTGGTTCGTGAATTTGGTTACGACGACTACCTGTCCAGCCTGTCCTGAGCTGGCGGATAAAGGAGAGATAAAGCAATTGAAAAAGAACGTTCTTATCATTGGTGCAGGAGGTGTCGCCAAGGTGGTGGCCCACAAGTGCGCG
>NZ_WKCD01000172.1:0-11655 GCF_021606625.1 Pseudomonas sp. PA-4-8C | reverse complement strand
CCGAGCACACCGCGCCCCACCCATGCCCGGCCGGCCCGCGAGGTGGACCGAAGCAAAACCCGCGCGCCCCCCGCCAATACCGGGAAGGCGCCGCCCTGGAGGATCTTCGGCGCGTTGGCGGCGAAGAACAGACCGTCCACCAACAGGCAGCAGAGCAACAGCGGCACGGCCAGCACCGGTGGCCATTTCCACAGCAGCAGCATGACCGCCGACACCAGGATGGTGGTCATCAGCATGGTGCCCGTCACAGCTACGCCGTAGGCCGAGGCCAGGGCACCGGAGGATTCGAAGCCCAACACCAGCAGGATCACGCCGACCATCAACGACCAGTTCACCGCACCGATGTAGATCTGGCCCTGTTCGGCACTGGAGGTGTGCTGGATATGCATGCGCGGGATGTAACCCAGCTGGATCGCCTGGCGGGTCAACGAGAACGCGCCGGAAATCACCGCCTGGGAAGCAATCACCGTGGCCATGGTGGACAAGCCCACCAACGGGACCAGCGCCCAGCTTGGCGCCAGCAGGTAGAACGGGTTGCGCGCCGCCTCCGGATCGCCCAGCAGCATCGCGCCCTGGCCGAAATAGTTGAGCACCAGCGCCGGCAGCACCAGCAGGAACCACGCACGGGCAATGGGTTTGCGGCCGAAGTGGCCCATGTCGGCGTACAACGCTTCGGCGCCGGTCAATGCCAATACCACCGCGCCGAGGATCGCCACGCCAATACCGGGGTGCACCATAAAGAAGCGCACGCCCCATGCCGGGTTCAGAGCATTGAGCACTTCGGGTTGCTGCAGAATGCCATACACCCCCAGGCCGCCCAACACCAGGAACCAGGTGACCATCACCGGGCCGAACAGCTTGCCGATGCGGTCGGTGCCGTGTTTCTGGATCAGGAACAGCGCCACCAGCACCACCAAGGCAATGGGCACCACCCATTTTTCCAGGCCGTCGAACGCCAGTTCCAAGCCTTCGATGGCCGACAACACCGAAATCGCCGGGGTGATCATACTGTCGCCGTAGAACAGCGCCGCGCCACACAGGCCACATACCACCAGGAAACTGCGCAATTTCGTGTGCTTCCCGGCAGCTCGCCGGGCCAACGCGGTGAGGGCCATGATGCCGCCCTCGCCCTGGTTGTCGGCACGCAGCACGAACAGCACATACTTGATCGACACCACCCAGATCAGCGACCAGAAGATCAGCGCCAGGATCCCCAAGACGCCGTCATGGTTGACCTGCACCCCATAACCGCCGTTGAACACCTCTTTAAGGGTGTAGAGCGGGCTGGTCCCGATATCGCCATAAACCACCCCGACCGCCGCCACCAGCATGCCAATCGGCTTGGCTTTTGAATGCTCGGCACCTGCTGCCTGACTACTTGCCTGACCCATCAACCACTCCTGCCCTTTGACCTGAGGTCTTTTATAAACAGCGCTTCTAAGCTGACCCTAGCATGCGCTGTTTTACTTCTCGTAACAGACGTTTTATTGACCCAAGGGCTTTACCCGTGCGCAACGGCGCGAAGCATAGCGCAGCACTCGTCGTATTTCCCTGCATAAAGCTGGTCAAGTGCGTTGCCCACCGATAGAATTGCGCACTTTTTGATCAGAGGCGCACCAAGCGCCCGTCCGTTGCCTTGTCGTGCACGACCGGCAGCGTCATTCAATACCGAGGTTAGACATGTCCACCACCATCGCAAAAGCCAACCCCAAGGTTGGCTTTGTTTCCCTGGGTTGCCCGAAGGCGCTTGTCGACTCCGAGCGCATCCTCACGCAATTGCGTATGGAAGGCTACGACGTCGTGTCCACTTACCAGGACGCCGATGTGGTGGTGGTCAACACCTGCGGCTTCATCGACTCGGCCAAAGCCGAATCCCTGGAAGTGATCGGCGAAGCCATCAAGGAAAACGGCAAGGTCATCGTGACCGGCTGCATGGGGGTGGAAGAAGGCAATATCCGCAACGTGCACCCGAGCGTGCTGGCCGTGACCGGCCCGCAGCAGTACGAGCAGGTGGTCAACGCTGTGCACGAGGTGGTGCCGCCACGCCAGGATCACAACCCGCTGATCGACTTGGTGCCGCCTCAAGGCATCAAGCTGACCCCGCGCCACTACGCGTACCTGAAGATTTCGGAAGGCTGCAACCACAGCTGCAGCTTCTGCATCATCCCGTCGATGCGCGGCAAACTGGTGAGCCGCCCGGTGGGTGACGTGCTCGACGAGGCCCAGCGCCTGGTCAAGTCTGGCGTCAAGGAGCTGCTGGTGATCTCCCAGGACACCAGCGCCTACGGCGTCGATGTGAAATACCGCACCGGTTTCTGGAATGGCGCGCCGGTGAAAACCCGCATGACCGAGTTGTGCGAAGCCCTTAGCAGCCTGGGCGTGTGGGTGCGCCTGCACTATGTTTACCCTTACCCGCACGTGGACGAGTTGATCCCGTTGATGGCCGCTGGCAAGATCCTGCCGTACCTGGACATCCCGTTCCAGCACGCCAGCCCGAAAGTGCTCAAGGCGATGAAACGCCCGGCGTTCGAAGACAAGACCCTGGCACGCATCAAGAACTGGCGCGAGATCTGCCCGGAGCTGATCATCCGCTCCACTTTCATCGTCGGCTTCCCCGGCGAGACCGAAGAAGACTTCCAGTACCTGCTGGACTGGCTGACCGAAGCGCAGCTGGACCGCGTCGGTTGCTTCCAGTACTCGCCGGTGGAAGGTGCTCCGGCCAACCTGCTGGACCTGGCCGTGGTGCCGGACGACGTCAAGCAAGACCGCTGGGAGCGCTTCATGGCGCATCAGCAGGCCATCAGCTCGGCACGCCTGCAACTGCGCATCGGCAAGGAAATCGAAGTGCTCATCGATGAAGTCGACGAGCAAGGCGCGGTGGGCCGCTGCTTCTTTGACGCCCCTGAAATCGACGGTAACGTGTTTATCGACGATGCCAGCGGCCTGAAGCCGGGTGACAAAGTGTGGTGCACCGTGACCGACGCCGACGAGTACGACTTGTGGGCCGAAAAGCGCGACTGATCGCCCGATGATAAAAAAGCCCCGCCTCTGAGAAGATGCGGGGCTTTTTTAGGTCTATCGTATTGCCCATCAACCCCGAATACAGCAAGGGACAGCGGGTATGCGTCAGCATTCGGTGATTCACACACCTAGAACCAGCGACTACGCGCGCCTGGTGCAGATCTGGGAGGACTCGGTACGCGCCACCCACCACTTCCTCCCGGACAGCTATATCGAGTTGCTGAAAAACCTGGTGCTGACCCGCTACCTCGATGCGGTGATGCTGATCTGCACCAAGGACTCGCGCCAACGCATCAACGGGTTCGCCGGCGTGTCGGCGGGCAAGGTGGAGATGCTGTTTATCGACCCGCACTACCGTGGCCAGGGACTGGGCCGGCAATTGCTGGGTTACGCGATCGAACACATGAATGCCGATGAACTGGACGTCAACGAACAGAACCCTCAGGCCTTGGGGTTTTACCTCAAGCAAGGCTTCGAGGTGATCGGGCGCACAGAGCATGATGGGCTTGGGCAGCCTTATCCGTTGTTGCACCTGCGTCTGCGCCAGCAGCAACAGGCGCGTAATGCCTGAAATCATCCCGTACAAACTGTGGGAGCTGGCTTGCCTGCGAAGGCGTCGGGTCAGTCTACCCATCCGGTGCTGGTATACCGCCATCGCAGGCAAGCCAGCTCCCACATTTGGCCCGTGTTGCGTCAGTTAAATAATTGTTAGGGCACATGCGCTGAAATGGAGCCGGGATTAACCGGCGCCAGGCAGGTACAATAGTGGCCCCCTTTTGTTACGGCCCTTGTCATGACTGACCCCATACGCCTCTCCAAACGCCTTATCGAACTGGTCGGTTGCTCCCGTCGGGAGGCTGAGCTGTTTATCGAAGGCGGCTGGGTCTCGGTGGACGGCGAAGTGATCGACGAGCCGCAGTTCAAGGTCACTGACGAGAAAGTCGAGCTGGACCCAGAGGCCAAAGCCACCGCGCCAGAGCCGGTGACCATCCTGCTGCACGCCCCCGCAGGCGTGGATGCTGAAACCGCCATGGCCTCGATCAGCGCCGATACCCTCTCTGAAGAACACCGCTTCGGCAAGCGCCCGCTCAAGGGGCACTTTCTGCGCCTGAGCGCCAGCGCCGACCTGCAAGCCAAGGCCAGTGGCCTGCTGGTGTTCACCCAGGACTGGAAGATTCTGCGCAAGTTGACCGCCGATGCCGCCAAGATCGAGCAGGAATACGTGGTGGAAGTCGAAGGCGACATGGTTGCCCACGGCCTCAACCGCCTGAACCACGGCCTGACCTACAAAGGCAAAGAGCTGCCTGCCGTCAAAGCCAGCTGGCAGAACGAAAACCGCCTACGCTTTGCGATGAAAAACCCGCAACCCGGCGTGATCGCGCTGTTCTGCGAAGCCGTTGGCCTGAAAGTCATCGCCATCCGCCGTATCCGTATCGGCGGCGTGTCCATCGGCAAGGTGCCGGTGGGCCAATGGCGTTACCTGTCCGGCAAAGAAAAGTTTTAAGCCGTTCCCTTTTCCCGACACCGCCTGATTCCGGCGGTGTCATCCGTTGAATACCAGGATTGCCCACCATGATTCACAACGACGTACTGCGCAGCGTGCGCTACATGCTCGACATCAGCGACAACAAGATGGTCGAGATCATCAAGCTCGGCGGCATGGACGTGACCAAGGAAGACCTGCTGACCTACCTCAAAAAAGATGAGGAAGAAGGCTTCGTGTTCTGCCCGGATGACGTCATGGCGCACTTCCTTGACGGTCTGGTGATCTTCAAGCGCGGCAAGGACGAAAGCCGCCCGCCGCAACCAATCGAAACCCCGGTGACCAACAACATCATCCTGAAAAAGCTGCGTGTGGCCTTCGAACTGAAGGAAGACGACATGCATGCAATCCTCAAGGCGGCGGAGTTCCCGGTGTCCAAGCCAGAGCTGAGCGCGTTGTTCCGCAAATTCGGCCACACCAACTACCGCACCTGTGGCGACCAGTTGCTGCGCAACTTCCTCAAGGGCTTGACCCTGCGGGTTCGTGCTTAAGCCATGAGCTATCAGGTCTCCCCGGTCGGCTTCGTGCGCTCTTGCTTCAAGGAGAAGTTCGCCATCCCGCGCCAACCGCAGTTGGCGCCGGCTGCCCGCGGCGTGCTGGAGTTGGTGGCGCCGTTCGACCAGGGTGAGGCGGTGCAGGGGCTGGAGCAGGTCAGCCATGTGTGGCTGCTGTTCCTGTTCCACCAAACCCTGGAAGACAAGCCACGCCTGAAAGTGCGCCCGCCACGCCTGGGGGGCAATACCTCCATGGGTGTATTTGCTACCCGTGCGACCCATCGTCCCAATGGCATCGGCCAGTCGGTGGTGAAACTGGACAAGGTGGAGCCGGGGCGACTGTGGATTTCCGGCATAGATTTGCTCGATGGCACGCCGGTGCTGGATATCAAGCCGTATGTGCCCTATGCCGATAATGTTGATGCAGCCACCAACCACATCGCCAGCGATGCCCCCCAACTGATCGGCGTGCAATGGCTCAAGGCCGCACTGCAACAGGCGCAAGGCCATGCGCAGCGCCTTGGTGAACCGTTGGTAGAGTTGATTGATCAATGCCTGGCGCAAGATCCGCGACCGGCCTACCAAACGCCCGGCCCTGAGCGTGAATACGGTGTGCGCTTCTGGGACGTGGATGTGCGCTGGCACTACCCGGAGCCGGGGATGATTTGTGTGCTGGAAGTGGTTTCGGTGCAGTAAATCGCACAAACGAAAAAGCCCGCGTTGCCTTCACAGGCAACGCGGGCTTTTCTTTGCAAACGCATTCAACTGTAGGAGCGAGCTTGCTCGCGAAAAACGAACAGGCACCGCGTTCAGTCAAGATGCCAGCGTTATCGTTGACGTTCTTCGCGAGCAAGCTCGCTCCTACAGGTGACCCGAGGTCACTTTTCGACGAACGCACGCTCGATCAGGTAGTCACCCGGCTCACGCATCCGTGGCGAAACCTTGAGACCGAAGCTGTTCAACACTTCGCTGGTCTCGTCCAACATGCTTGGGCTGCCGCACAGCATGGCGCGGTCGTCCTCGGGGTTGATCGGCGGCAGGCCGATGTCGCTGAACAGCTTGCCACTGCGCATCAGGTCGGTCAGGCGGCCTTCGTTTTCGAACGGCTCGCGGGTCACGGTCGGGTAGTAGATCAACTTGTCACGCAGGGCCTCGCCGAAGAACTCGTTCTGCGGCAGGTGCTCGGTGATGAATTCGCGGTAGGCGACTTCGTTGACGTAGCGCACGCCGTGGCACAGGATGACTTTTTCGAAACGCTCGTAGGTCTCTGGGTCCTGGATCACGCTCATGAATGGGGCGAGGCCAGTGCCGGTGCTGAGCAGATACAGATGCTTGCCCGGCTTCAAATCGTCAAGTACCAGGGTGCCTGTCGGTTTTTTGCTGATGATGATCTCGTCGCCTTCCTTCAGATGCTGCAACTGGGAAGTCAGCGGGCCATCGGGCACCTTGATGCTGAAGAACTCCAGATGCTCTTCCCAGTTCGGGCTGGCAATGGAGTAAGCGCGCATGAGCGGGCGGCCGTTGGGCTGTTGCAGGCCGATCATCACGAACTGACCGTTCTCGAAGCGCAGGCCCGGATCGCGGGTGCACTTGAAGCTGAACAGAGTGTCGTTCCAGTGATGAACACTGAGGACACGCTCGTGGTTCATGTTGCTCATGTACGGGGAACTCCTGGAAATGGGTCTGCGCCAAAGGTAAGGATGCGCAATTGCACAGCATTCTAATGGCGGCGACAATATCTGTTAACTGGATTATTAAGATAAGGGTTATCGGTTATATCGATATGCGATTTACTCTCCGTCAACTGCAAGTTTTCGTCGCCGTCGCCCAGCAGGAAAGCGTCTCGCGCGCTGCTGGCCTTCTGGCCTTATCTCAATCCGCCGCCAGCACCTCGATTACCGAGCTGGAGCGTCAATCCAGCTGCCAATTATTCGACCGCGCCGGTAAACGCCTGAGCCTCAACGCCCTCGGTCACCAACTGTTGCCCCAGGCCGTTGCGCTGCTGGACCAGGCCAAGGAGATCGAAGACCTGCTCAACGGCAAGTCCGGCTTCGGCTCCCTTGCGGTCGGCGCCACGCTGACCATCGGCAATTACCTGGCGACGCTGTTGATTGGCAGCTTCATGCAGCAACACCCCGAGAGCCAGGTAAAGCTGCATGTGCAGAACACTGCGCATATCGTGCATCAGGTTGCCCATTACGAAATTGACCTGGGTCTAATCGAAGGCGACTGCAGCCATCCGGATATCGAGGTGCAAACCTGGGTAGAAGATGAGCTGGTGGTGTTTTGCGCCCCTCAGCATCATTTGGCCAAGCGCGGCTTGGCAACCATGGACGAATTGACCCACGAAGCGTGGATCCTGCGGGAACAAGGCTCGGGCACGCGCCTGACCTTCGACCAGGCCATGCGTCATCACCGCAGCGCACTCAATATCCGCCTGGAACTGGAACACACGGAGGCAATCAAGCGGGCCGTGGAGTCAGGCTTGGGAATTGGCTGCATTTCGCGGCTGGCGCTGCGCGATGCCTTCCGCCGTGGCAGCCTGGTGCCGGTGGAAACCCCGGACCTGGACCTGGCCCGGCAGTTCTACTTCATCTGGCACAAGCAGAAGTACCAGACCTCGGCGATGCGCGAGTTTCTCGAACTGTGCCGCGCCTTCACCGCTGGGGTGCAGCGCAGCGACGAGATCGTGCTGCCGAGTATCGCGTGATCTTCAGATCAGGATCACGGCCCATACCAGGGTGATCATGGTCAGTGCCACGAACTGCGCGGCACTACCCATGTCCTTGGCGTTCTTCGACAGCGGGTGGCGGTCCAGGGAGATACGGTCAATGGCCGCTTCTACCGCTGAGTTGAGCAATTCAACGATCAGCGCCAACAAACACACTGCAATCAGCAGCGCCCGTTCAACCCGGCTGACCTGCAGGAAAAAGCTCAGGGGGATCAGGATGACGTTCAACAATACCAACTGGCGGAATGCCGCCTCGCCAGTGAAAGCTGCACGCAGGCCATCCAGGGAATAGCCCCCTGCGTTGAAGATACGTTTGATACCGGTTTGACCCTTGAAAGGCGACATAGATGTAGGCAACTGAACCAAAGAAGTGGGGAAGCTAGATCACGCAAAGTAAAAAAAGCGTGAAGCGGCTGTAACTTAATGTTGCGAGATAGACTCAAGTTGCTGCAGCAGCAACGCCGCCTGGGTGCGCGTACGCACGCCTAACTTACGGAAAATCGCCGTAACGTGGGCCTTGATGGTCGCTTCGGACACACTCAACTCGTAGGCAATCTGCTTGTTCAACAACCCTTCGCAAACCATGGTCAATACCCGGAACTGCTGGGGCGTCAAGCTGGCCAGGCCATCGCGGGCGGCCTTGGCTTCATCGGACACATTGATTTCTTCAAACGCCTGGGGTGGCCAGGACACATCGCCGTCCAACACCGTACGCACGGCTTTCTGGATATCTTCCATCGCGCTGGACTTGGGAATGAAACCGCTGGCGCCAAACTCTTTGGAACGCACCACCACATCGGCTTCTTCCTGGGCCGACACCATCACCACCGGTATTTGCGGATATTGCCCACGCAACAGCACCAACCCGGAGAAACCGTAGGCACCCGGCATGTTCAGGTCGAGCAATACCAGGTCCCAGTCGGATTTTTCGGTGAGGCGGGCTTCCAGTTCGGCAATGCTGGCCACTTCGACCAGACGTACATCGGGGCCAAGGCCCAGGGTTACGGCCTGATGCAGCGCGCTGCGAAACAGCGGGTGGTCATCGGCAATCAGGATTTCGTATGTGGCCATTGGTTAAATGATCCTGTTTTTTATGGGAGCCCTGATGGGTTCAGGGTTCACCAATACACGAGGCGACGGCCAGGCAGCGATCGCCACAGGGCCCGTTCAACGTCAAAAACACATGAAACGACGTCGATAATTCACGGTTGCACCCAATCGGCGCACAGCATGCCCAGCGTAGCCTGGAGGGTCAAGCACTACGCCCGTGGGGATTTTAGCGGGTTGCGGGCTTACAGTGCCATCATGCAAACGTCGTCTGGTTATCCCGCCGGGATGTAGGGTGCGAGGCGCGTATGCACGGCGTCCGCAGCATCCAATGGCAGTTGGAACTTGGCAGCCAGGTAGTGGGTGCTGAACACATCGAGGTAGGCATCCAGCACTTCGCTGGCGCCCAGGTCATCAGCCAGCTCCAGGCACAGCGCCGCCACCTCGGCGGTGCAGAAATGGTCATCACGCTTAGAGCGCCGTAACTTGTAACGCGACAGCTGCTCGGGCGCCAGGCTCAGCACGGGTAAATGTTCCAGGTAGGGGCTTTTGCGAAACATCTTGCGCGCTTCGCTCCAGGTACCGTCCAGCAGAATGAACAGCGGGCGCTTGCCCACATCCACGCACACTTCACTGACCACCCGTTGCGGCGCCACGAATTCGCCGGGAAATACGATATACGGTTGCCACTGCGAGTCGGCCAGCAACCTGAGCAGCTCGGGGTCGACTTCGGTACGCGACCAGGCGAACGCGGTGGTGTCGTGTATGACATCGGCGATCAGCCAGCCCGTGTTGCTGGGTTTCATCGGCTCTACGTCATGCATCAACAGGCACATGGCCGACTTGGCTTCTACCTGCGGCCGCCAGGCACATAGGCAGTATTCAGGAATGACCCGACAGCCGGGACAGCGTTCAGCACGCGAACCCCGATTGAGAAACGGCCTGACGGCACGCGCCAGACGCTGGGTACGCAAACGGGAGACGGCGTGGCTCATCGGGCACGCGGCGAAGAAAAGGAAATCGACACGGAACAAACTCGTGAAAAACAGAAGTCCCGCAGTTTACCAGCGATACGCCTGGCTGTAGTGGCAAGGGCTCACCTATAATTGCGCGCCACTGAACGCACAGCCCAGTGGCTGGTCTATGCACCAGTAACCGAATCAGGAGAGTTTCATGCTGCGTTCCATGCTGCGCCTTGTTGCCCCATCCGTCGCCCTTGCGCTGGTCTTGCCTATGGGCGCCCATGCGGCCTCGCTGCTGGAGGCTCAAATGAACAAGAAGCTGCAAAGCGTCGCGGCCGAAAGCAACAAGGACCTGCCCCGGGAAATCGATGAAAAAACCCTGGAAGTCGCCTACACCGTTGAAGGCATGCAGTTGATCGATCACCTCAGCGTGCTGCCTGACCGTGCCGAACAGATGCGCGCCAACCCCAAGGCTGTGTATTTCCAGCTGGGGCGCAGTGTGTGCACCAACCCAGGCTATCGCGAGCTGATGGCCAAGGGCGCAGTGATGCGCTATGAAATCACCGAGAACAAGACCAATCGCCCGGTGGCTTCGGTCAAGTTTGCAGAGTCCGATTGCCCGGCTCCGGCGAAGAAGAAAAAGTAACCTCTGCTTGCCCCTCCGGCGCCGCTGTCCAGCGGCGCGCACGCCCGTGCTGCGTTTGCTGCCTGCGACTGAACTGCGTAATGAGCCACCAATAAGCGGTTGCCAGCCAAGGGTTTTTCGGCCCATCATCCGTTTAGCCCGGCTACCCGCCCACCACAGTTTTTAATGCTGCTCTGTCATATTTTCAGGACAAAAAAGGCCTGCCCTCCTGCGGCATGCCGCGACACAAGCAGTGTCGTGGCCCAAGCGACGTTCTCGTCGACTACCAGGCCCTGTAAAGAAAGGAGAAATTGAATGCCTTATGAATCGAATGATTTGCTGCTTCGTCATTTTGAAGAAAACGGGACCGACCTTACTCAGCAGGTCGACGCACAAATTCAGTTGATCGCTCCCAACAGTCCGAATATCCCTCTTTATCGAGACATGATCCTCACCGTCCTGCGCATGGCCCAGGACGACCGTGACCGCTGGAACGCCAAAATCACCCTGCGCGCCATCCGCGAATTGGACCATGCCTTTCGCGTTCTCGAACAGTTCAAGGGCCGGCGCAAAGTCACGGTATTCGGCTCGGCGCGTACACCAGTGGAAAGCCACTTGTATGCGCTGGCCCGAGAAGTGGGTGCCGCGCTCGCACGTTCCGACCTGATGGTCATCACCGGCGGCGGTGGCGGCATCATGGCCGCAGCCCACGAAGGCGCGGGCCTGGAGCACAGCCTGGGGTTCAATATCACCCTGCCCTTTGAACAGCACGCCAACCCGACCATTGATGGCACCGAAAACCTGCTGTCATTCCACTTCTTCTTCACCCGCAAGCTGTTCTTCGTCAAAGAAGCCGACGCGCTGGTGTTGTGCCCTGGCGGTTTCGGCACCCTCGACGAGGCATTGGAAGTGCTGACCCTGATCCAAACCGGCAAAAGCCCGCTGGTGCCGGTCGTGCTACTGGATGCGCCGGGCGGTGGGTTCTGGCAAGGCGCCCTGGACTTCATCCGCGGCCAGTTGGAAGCCAATCGCTATATCCTGCCCACCGACCTCAAACTGGTCCGCCTGGTGTACAGCGCCGAAGAGGCCGTGGACGAAATCAACCAGTTCTACGCCAACTTCCACTCCACCCGTTGGCTTAAGCGTGAGTTCGTAGTGCGCATGAATCATCCGCTGAGTGAGCGCGCCCTGGCCCATATGCAACAAGCGTTTGCCAGCCTGCGGCTCAGTGG
>NZ_WKCD01000171.1:0-11806 GCF_021606625.1 Pseudomonas sp. PA-4-8C | reverse complement strand
CCCTGTATTTGAAGGTGAAAAATGACCTGATTTTCGATTGAGACGCTGTTTTTTAAAAATCATTGAGAAAATCAGCTCGGAAAACGGGACTACTTCAGACCTTCGGTTCAAAGGCACCAAAGGCACCAAAGGCACCAAAGGCGAACACGGTACGACGACCGATACGGTCAGCCGCCAGACCGGCGAGAATCTGGCCGAGGATCATGGCGGTGTAGGTGCCGACCATGTAGCCGGTCATGGATTTGAGGTTCATGCCCAGTTCGCTTTCCAGATACGTCGGCATCCAGTTGTTCACACCGTAGTAGCCGAACTGCAGAAAGCCGGTAGTCAGGGCCCAGGAGATAAACATCCGGCGAGCCTGCGGATCACCGAAGATCAGCTTGTACATGCTCTCGCGTTTTTCGGAGGATGGCTTTTGGATGCCCTTGATTTTTTTTTGGCGCGCTCGGCTTGAGCGTTGATCCAGGCTTGCGGCTCCGGCACGAAACGTTGCATTACCACGGCCAGGATCACCGGGATAATGGCAATGTAGAAAAGCCAGCGCCAGCCATGGCTCGGCAAGATCCAGCCGGCCAGCAGCATCGCGACGATATAGCCCACTGACCAGCCCGCTTGCAGGGTGCCCAGTACCGTTGTGCGGTAGCGAGTGGGTTCGTATTCGGCCATCAGCGTGTTACAAGCCACGTACAGTGCGCCAATCCCCAGCGATGCCACCAATCGGGTGATCGCGAACTGCCAATAGTTATGCGTCAGGCCTAGCACAGCCGTGTCGGCGGAAAAAAGTACGATGCTCCAGACCACGGTTTTTACCCGGCCGAAAACGATCGCAAGCCCAGCCACCGTAAATGCCACCGATGGCCATGCCGGCCAAGGTGAAACTACCCAGGCTACCGGCTTCGACGTTGCTCAACCCAAATTCAGCCTTCAGACTGCTGAGGCTGTAGGAAAGCAGCATCAGATCGGCGCCGTCGATTAACAATCCAAGAAAGCAGAAGACAAATACCAACACCCAAGTGTTGGTTTTGACCAGTGTATTTGCACTGACCTTAGCAGCCGCGTCCATCACGTCACCTTATTAAATTTATGGGAACAGGGGGCTTGAACCAGCGTTTGAAGGCCTGAGGCCTCAGCTTTGAGCGTCGCGGATCATGTTTCGGGCGATCACCAACTGCTGGATCTGGGTGGTGCCTTCATAAATGCGGAACAGGCGAACGTCCCGATAGAAGCGTTCGATGGCGTATTCGCTGACATAGCCAGCGCCACCATGGATCTGTACGCAGCGGTCGGCGACCCGGCCGCACATCTCAGTGGCGAACATCTTCGAACAGGAGGCTTCGGTACCGATGTTCAGGCCCTGGTCGCGTTTTTTTGCCGCATCTAGGACCATGCAGCGTGCTGCGTAGATTTCCGTCTTACTGTCGGCGAGCATCGCCTGGATCAGTTGGAACTCGGCGATCGGCTTGCCGAATTGCTTGCGCTCAATTGCATATTGCAGCGAGTCCGCCAGCATGCGCTCGGCTGCGGCGACGCTCAGGGCGGCAATATGCAGGCGACCTTTATCCAGTACTTTCATGGCGGTTTTGAAACCCACGCCTTCAACACCACCGATCAACTGGCTGGCTGGAACGCGGACATTTTCGAAGATGACGTCACTGGTGTGAGCGCCTTTCTGTCCCATCTTGTTATCGCGTTTACCCAAGGAGATACCGGCCGTGTCGCGCTCTACGATGAATGCACTGATGCCGCCGGAACCCTTGATGTCCGGGTTGGTGCGCGCCATTACGGTGAAAATATCGGCGTGGGGGGCGTTGGTGATGAAGCGCTTGGTGCCGTTGATGATGTAGTGATCGCCATCGCGCACGGCACTGGTTTTCAGCGAGGCGGCATCGGAACCCGAGTCCGGCTCGGTCAGGCAGAAGGCGCTGAGTAGCTCACCCGAGGCAAGGCCTGGCAGGTACTTGAGTTTCTGCTCTTGGCTGCCGTCGAGCAGAATGCCGATGGAGCCGATACCGTTATTGGTGCCAATGTAGGAACGAAAGGCTGGAGAGGTGCGCCCCAGTTCGAAGGCGATATTTACCTCTTCTTCCATGGTCACACCCATGCCGCCGAACTCTTCCGGGATAGTCAGCCCGAACAACCCCATTTCTTGCAGCTGGACAACGATGTCGTCCGGGATGTTGTCGGTCTCGGCAACCTCGTTTTCCCGTGGGATCAGCGCTTCGTTGACGAACTGGCGAAGGGAGTCCAGCAAAATCTGTAGGGTTTCTGTGTCACGGATCATGTGCGCTCCTTGAGGCTCGCAAGCGAGCCGGTTTAGTAGGGCGCCGTCACTCCGTCGTTTCAGCGAGCAGCGGCGCCAATGTTGTTAACCATATTGATCAGACGAGGTCCGATATCGTCTTCAAGCTTTTCGCGCGGCAGCTGGAAGCTAGGTCCACCACAGTTGAAGGTCAGCAACCCGTACTGCGGGTGCAGCAACGGCACTGCAACGGAGCTGACGTCGCGGTGCCACTCACCGATCGACAGGCAGAACCCGTAATCGGCAAAATCCCTGAACGCTGTGTCCAGCCCCTTGCGGATGGCTGGCCATTGCTCCGATTCGCGTTGGCGAATGTGGTCGAGCAGAAACTCTCGCTCGGTTTCCGGCATCGCAGCAAGGCACGCTCGACCCACCGAACTCTGTGCCAGCGGCAAGTAGCTGCCTGTTTGTCGCCGCATGGTCATGTTGCCCTGACCCTGAACCACATCCAGGTAGACCATTTGAAGACGATCGCGGGCGGCCATGGCGACGGCGGCCTGAGCGTGGTTTGCCAATTCCTCCATCAATGGATGGGCCACCGTACGAATTGAAAGGTTCGATAGCATTGCGTAGCCGAACCCGAGTACACCGACATCCAGTTGGTATTTGCCCGAGTGCACTTCGCGCTTGAGGCATCCAAGACGCATCAGCGTATTGGTCAGGCGCGTCACGGTCGGCTTGGGCAGCCCGGTCATTCTGGCCAGGTCCTGATTGCCGAGTACGTTCTCGCGCGGTGTGAAACACCTCATCAGCTCAAGTCCACGAGCCAGTGCTGTCACGAACTGGCCACTGCTTTCTTCTTCGCTCATCCCGCTTGCTGGGTCGAGCATGCCCATTCTCAGCAAGCCAATCTCATCTGCTCCACTCATCTTGTCCGCTGCGGAAGGGTCGGTCTTGTTGCGTCGCATGTTAGGGCCTCGATTCTGAGAAATGCAAGAACATAAAATACAGTTTCGTGTGGCGAAATTATATTCGTTATTCCAATAAAATCAAAACCACATTTAAAAATAACTTAAATGATTGATATATAACGTTTTAATTATATTTATATATTGCTTATTTACAGAGCTTTGAGACCGCATCTATGATATTTCACTATTTCGGTGTTTAGTTTCGCACAGCGAAACACAAAATAAGGGGAAAGTATGAGCTCCCAGCACGCGTCAGTCGTGACTCTGGAAATCCGCGATGATGCTGTCGCAGTTGTGCGGATCTCGCGTCCCGATGCGAAGAACGCACTCAATAGCGCGGTCCGCGAGCAATTGGCCGAGCACTTTCGTGCACTTGCCGACGATGCTCGGGTGCGCGCTATCGTCCTGACCGGTGGCGAGCAGTGCTTCGTAGCGGGTGCCGACATCCGCGAGTTCGCCGACGCCAGTCCCATCGAGATGTACCGTCGACATACCGAATACCTTTGGGAGGCCATCGGTCGTTGTCCGAAACCGGTGATCGCAGCAGTGAATGGCTTTGCCCTGGGTGGCGGGTGTGAGCTGGCGATGCATTGCGACATCATCGTTGCAGGGGAGTCGGCGCGCTTCGGTCAACCGGAGGTCAAGTTGGGCCTGATGCCCGGAGCCGGTGGGACTCAGCGCCTCATCCGCGCGGTCGGCAAGTTCCAGGCGATGCGCATCGCGTTGACTGGCTGCTTGGTCCCGGCGCAACAAGCACTCGCCATGGGGATGGTCAGCGAGGTGGTGAGCGACGAGCACACGCTACCGCGCGCACTTGAGCTGGCGGCTGAAATAGCCGCCTTGCCGCCACTGGCGGTGGCGCAGATCAAGGAGGTCATGCTGGCCGGCGCCGACCTGCCACTGGACAGCGCACTGGTCCTGGAGCGCAAGGCGTTCCAGTTGCTATTCGACTCGAAAGACCAGAAAGAGGGTGCTCGCGCCTTTCTGGAAAAGCGTAAAGCCAGCTTTGCAGGGGAATGAACCATGACACGCGTAATTAGCCATATGGCCATCGTAGGTGCTGGGGTGATGGGCACCGGCATTGCCCAGATTGCCGCCCAGGCGGGTATCCGGGTAATGCTGTTCGATAATCGCGAAGGCGCGGCCCAGGCAGCCCTGGATAACTTGAAGCAGACGCTGAACACGCTAGTGAGCAAGGGCAAGATCGCCAGTGGCGACGCGCAACGTACGCTTGAGCATCTTGAGGTGGCGACGACTCTGGCGGAGTTAAAGAACGTTGACCTTGTGGTTGAAGCAATCATCGAGCGTCTCGATGCCAAGCAGGCATTGCTAGCCGAGTTGGAGGCGGTGGTCGCCGACGATTGCATTCTGGCAACCAATACCTCGTCGTTGTCCGTTACCCGTATCGCGCGCGGATGTCGGCACCCCGAACGTGTTGCGGGATTTCACTTCTTCAACCCTGTACCGCTGATGAAAGTGGTGGAGGTGATCGACGGCTTAGCCAGCGATCCGCTGGTCGGTGACTGCCTGCACGCGTTGGCGGCGCGCATGGGCCACCGAGGTATTCGGGCTAAGGATACGCCCGGTTTCATCATCAACCACGCGGGTCGCGCCTATAGCACCGAAGCCCTGCAAATTCTCAAGGAAGGCATTGCCGAGCCTGCGGAAATCGACCGCATCCTGCGCGAGGGCTTGGGTTTTCGCATGGGGCCACTGGAGTTATTCGACCTTACGGCTCTGGACGTTTCTCACCCGGTGATCGAGTCGATCTATAACCAGTTTTACCAGGAGCCGCGTTATCGCCCGTCGGCGCTGACTCGGCAGATGCTAGACGCCAGGTATGTCGGCCGTAAAGTGGGACGCGGGTTCTACCGGTACACCAACGGGCAAATGATCGATCCGCCGTCGGCGCAGCGAGTGCCGGTTGTCGAGGCTATGCCACCGGTATGGCTCGGTACCGAGAACGAGGAGGATCGTGCCACCTTGAATGCGCTGCTGGAAGCGTTGGGCGCGCAGGTCGAGCAGGGTGTCACACCGAGCAGCGAGGCGCTTTGTCTGCTCGCGACCTACGGCCTGGATGCCACCGCTGCCGCTGGCCTGTTCGCCACCGACCCGGCACGCACCGTGTGTATCGACCCGCTGCTCGACCCTTGTCGCTACCGCACGCTGATGCCGACACCGGCCACGCGAGTCGATATGCGCAATGCAGCTCATGCTTTGCTGGCCCGCGATGGCGTCGGCGTCAGCGTGATCAATGACAGCGTTGGTTTCGTCGCCCAACGCGTGCTGGCAATGATCGTCAACCTGGCTGGCGACATCGTCCAACAACGCATCGCCAGTGTCGACGACCTGGATGAGGGCGTCCGCCGTGGCCTGGGTTATCCGCAGGGTCCGCTGGCCTGGGGCGATAGTCTCGGAGCAAAACGCTTGCTGACCATTCTCGAACGTATGACCGATCTGACAGGGGATCCTCGTTATCGCCCGGGCCCCTGGCTGCGTCGCCGAGCGGCTCTGGGCCTATCGCTGCGCCATATTGAACCGACGCTCAACTGACCTCTGACATTCAGGAATTTTCCATGCTCGACGCCTATATCTTCGCAGGGCTGCGCACCCCCTTCGGCCGCCACGGTGGGGCACTTGCACCGGTACGTCCGGACGATCTCGCTGCTCACGTTATCCGCGAACTGCTCGCCCGTCATGCCATTCCCGGTGATGCCATCGAGGACGTGATTCTTGGCAACACCAACCAGGCGGGGGAGGACAGCCGTAACATCGCTCGCCATGCTGCGCTGCTTGCCGGACTGCCGGTGACGGTACCGGGGCAGACGGTCAATCGCCTTTGCGCCAGTGGCCTGGCGGCGGTGATCGACGCGGCACGTGCGGTCACCTGCGGGGAAGGTGATCTGTTCATCGCTGGCGGCGTGGAAAGCATGTCCCGCGCGCCATTTGTCATGGCCAAGGCGGAGGCAGCCTACAGCCGCGAGTTGACGGTATTTGACAGCACTATCGGCGCACGCTTCCCCAATCCGAAAATCGTCACCGAGTTTGGCAATGACAGCATGCCGCAGACCGGTGACAACGTGGCCCGCGATTATGGCATCGACCGCGCTCAAGCGGACCTTTTTGCCGCAGGGTCCCAGGCCCGATACGAAGCCGCGCGATTGTCCGGTTTCTTCGCGGACGAATTGCTTGCGGTGAGCGTACCCACCGGTCGCAAGACACCGCCCACTGTCGTAGAGCAGGACGAACACCCCCGCCCGCAATCTGATCTGGCGGCCTTGGCGCGGCTCAAACCCCTGTCCGAGGGCGGCGTGGTCACTGCTGGCAACGCATCGGGCCTCAACGACGGGGCCGCTGCGCTGCTGATTGGCTCCAGGGCTGCCGGGGAACGCCATGGTCTGGTGCCGATGGTCCGCATTCTATCTGCCGCCGCTGTGGGCGTTGAGCCTCGCATCATGGGCGTCGGCCCGGTAGAGGCGATCCACAAGGCCTTGGACCGCGCCGGGCTGAGTCTGGCGGATATGGACATTATCGAGATCAACGAAGCGTTCGCGAGCCAGGTTCTGGGCTGTCTCAAGGGGCTCGGCCTTGCTTTCGACGATCCTCGCGTGAACCCCAATGGCGGCGCCATTGCGGTCGGCCATCCATTGGGCGCGTCTGGCGCGAGGCTGGCACTCAGTACCGCCCGCGCGTTGCAAGTGAGCGGCAAGCGCTATGCAGTCGTCAGTCTGTGCATCGGTGTTGGCCAAGGGCTGGCGATGGTTATCGAGCGCGTATGAGCGCGGCAAACAAAGGTGAAATGAAATGGGTGCTTTGACTGGATACCGCGTGCTCGATCTGAGCCGTGTGCTGGCCGGTCCCTGGTGTGGCCAGACGTTGGCTGACCTAGGGGCCGAAGTGATCAAGATCGAACGGCCTGGTATGGGCGATGATACCCGTGGCTGGGGTCCGCCGTGGATGAGTGGTGAGAACGAAGAGCCCACGCAGGAAGCCTCTTATTACCAGTCCACCAACCGCGGCAAGTTGTCGGTAGCACTCAACCTGGCCACGCCCGAAGGTCAGGAAATGGTGCGTGCTTTGGCCGCCAACTGTGACGTACTGATCGAAAATTACAAGGCTGGCTCACTGGCCAAATACGGGCTGGACTATTCAAGCTTATCCAAAATCAACCCGCGTCTGGTCTACTGCTCCGTAACCGGCTTCGGCCAGACCGGCCCGCGCGCTGCTGAGCCAGGCTACGACTTCATCATCCAGGGTATCGGCGGGCTGATGAGCATCACTGGCGAACGTGATGATCTGCCGGGGGGCGGTCCGCAGAAAGTTGGAGTGGCATTCTCCGACCTGATGACAGGGCTTTACTCCACCGTCGCCATTCAGGCTGCATTGCTCAGTCGCGAAAAAACCGGCTTGGGTCAGCACGTCGACATGGCTCTGCTTGACGTGCAGGTCGCCACCCTGTGCAACCAAAGCCAGAACTACCTGGCCTCAGGGAAGCCACCGGGGCGCTATGGCAATGCTCACGCCAACATCGTTCCTTATCAGGTGTTCCGTGCCAGTGATCGTGATTTCATCATTGCCTGCGGAAATGACAGCCAGTTCATCTCCCTGTGCGACGCCATCGGTATCTCTGAGTTGCCCCGAGACCCGCGTTTTGCCCGCAACGCTGACCGGGTGACCAATCGTGAGGAGATCATCAGGATTCTGTCGCAACATTTCCTCGGCGATTGTGCTGATGAGTGGGTGCAACGAATTCACCCGCAAGGCGTGCCAGTCGGTGCGATAAACAGCATCGCCCAGGCACTTGACGAGCCTCAGGTGAAAGCACGCGACATGCTGGTAAACATTCCTCACCCACTGAATCCGGACTTTGTCACGGTCGGCAGCCCCATTAAGTTGTCGGGCACGCCGGTGGAATACCTGCGTCCCGCGCCGATGCTGGGTGAGCACACGTATGAAGTTCTCAAGCGCCAATTGGGGCTCGGTGATGTACGCCTGGCCGAATTGAAGGCTCAAGGTGTGATCGAGCAGCTTGGCGACCGCTGAACATAAGCACCCCGAGCACGATCAGGTGCTGTCGGGGCAATTTTTCTAAATGGAGACTGCCATGAAAGTCCTCGTCGCTGTCAAACGAGTGGTCGACTACAACGTCAAGGTTCGCGTCAAAGCGGACAACTCCGGCGTCGATCTCGCTAACGTCAAAATGTCGATGAACCCCTTCTGCGAAATCGCTGTGGAAGAAGCCGTCCGCCTGAAAGAAAAAGGCGTTGCGACCGAGATCGTCGTTGTTTCCATTGGTCCGACCACCGCTCAGGAGCAACTGCGTACCGCCTTGGCTCTGGGTGCTGATCGCGCCATCCTCGTCGAATCCGCCGAAGACCTGACTTCCCTGGCTGTGGCCAAACTGTTGAAAGCGGTGGTCGACAAGGCACAGCCGCAACTGGTGATCCTCGGCAAACAAGCCATCGACAGCGACAACAACCAGACCGGCCAGATGCTCGCGGCTCTGAGCGGTTACGGTCAGGGCACGTTTGCTTCGAACGTCGAAATCAGCGGCGACAGCGTTGCCGTGACCCGTGAAGTCGACGGCGGCGCGCAGACGGTTTCCCTGAAACTGCCCGCCATCGTCACCACTGACCTGCGTTTGAACGAGCCGCGCTACGCGTCCCTGCCAAACATCATGAAAGCCAAGAAGAAGCCTCTCGAAGTGCTGACTCCGGACGCTTTGGGCGTTTCCACCGCCTCCACCAACAAGACCGTCAAAGTCGAAGCGCCGGCTGCACGCAGCGCAGGCATCAAGGTCAAGTCGGTGGCTGAACTGGTCGAGAAACTGAAAAACGAAGCGAAGGTGATCTAAATGACTATCTTGGTTATTGCTGAACACGACAACAAAGTAGTGGCCCCGGCCACGCTGAACATTGTGGCTGCTGCCGTCAAAATCGGCGGCGACATCCACGTACTGGTTGCAGGTCAGGGCGCTGGCGCCGCGGCTGAAGCCGCTGCGAAAATCGCTGGCGTAGCTAAAGTGCTGGTGGCCGACAACGCCGCCTACGCTCACCAACTGCCGGAAAACGTGGCTCCTTTGGTCGCCGAGCTGGGCGCTGGCTACAGTCACATCCTGGCTGCCGCTACCTCCAACGGTAAAAACATCCTGCCGCGCGTTGCCGCTCAGCTGGACGTTGACCAGATCTCCGAGATCATCTCGGTCGAAAGCGCTGACACCTTCAAGCGCCCGATCTACGCCGGTAACGCCATTGCTACCGTTCAGTCGAACGCTGCGGTCAAAGTGATCACCGTGCGTGCCACCGGTTTCGACCCAGTGGCTGCTGAAGGGGGTTCGGCATCGGTTGAAGCCATTGCGGCTGCTCACGACGCTGGCACTTCCAGCTTCGTTGGCGAAGAACTGGCCAAATCCGATCGTCCGGAACTGACCGCTGCCAAAATCGTCGTTTCCGGCGGTCGCGGCATGCAGAACGGCGACAACTTCAAACACTTGTACGCCCTGGCCGACAAGCTGGGCGCGGCTGTTGGCGCTTCCCGCGCTGCGGTCGACGCAGGTTTTGTTCCCAACGACATGCAGGTCGGTCAGACCGGCAAGATCGTTGCTCCACAGCTGTACATCGCGGTCGGTATCTCCGGCGCGATCCAGCACTTGGCCGGCATGAAAGACTCCAAAGTGATCGTTGCGATCAACAAGGACGAAGAAGCGCCGATCTTCCAAGTGGCTGATTACGGCCTGGTGGCCGATTTGTTCGAAGCGGTTCCAGAGCTGGTTTTGACCATCTGATACAGGTCAACCCTGGCCATTAAGTGCGACTTGGGGGCTGGTTTAGTAGCCCCCAGGTCGCATGCGCTATTTGTGCATACTCAAGCAGCATGCGTGTGTCAGGGCTAAAGCATTTGAAACATAGAATTGACATACAGAAAAAGACAATTTCTTGAGCCTTACAAACGTCTGAAAAACCAAAAATACAAGAAAGTCTCTGATGGAGTGGAAAAATAATGCGAGAGAGCATTGGCTCCAGCTCACTTGGAGGCATAAGGAGCAGACATTAATATGAAAGAATTGATCTCACCAGAACAAATACTACAGTGGATTCCGGGTGATCTCACCTTGGACAGTGCTCCCTTATCTTGGGAAGGCATTGCGCTTAAGGGGTATCGCTACTCCGATTTGGACGTTGCG
Source organism: Pseudomonas sp. PA-4-8C (assembly GCF_021606625.1). Classification (NCBI taxonomy): domain Bacteria; kingdom Pseudomonadati; phylum Pseudomonadota; class Gammaproteobacteria; order Pseudomonadales; family Pseudomonadaceae; genus Pseudomonas; species Pseudomonas sp. PA-4-8C. The sequence goes on along the minus strand of NZ_WKCD01000171.1, from coordinate 1,413 downwards.
ATACCAGAGATGCGTGATTTCATGATCGTCATCTATAAACGCGGCGTAGCCGAGATGAGTCGGCGTAGCAGCGGGCGATGGCATTCCGAAACAGTCGAGCCCGGCGCCATGTCGATTCTCACCCGTGGCGAGCAATCGAAATGGCGCTGGAACAAACCGATCGATGTTTCCCATCTGTACCTAACTCAAGCCGCCGTCGCGCGTGTCGCAGGTGAGGTGTTCGAGCGCGACATCAAGGATATCGAAATGTACGATTTGGTCAGCACCAAAGATCCGGTTCTACCAACCTTGGTGGCGATGCTTGAACACGAATTGAAAGAGGACGGGCTTGGCGGGAAACTCTACGTGGAGTCGCTGAAAAACCAATTGTGTATTCATATATTGCGTCGCTACGCGAACATCATTTTTCGTGAGCATCGCTCCTATGGGAGGCTCTCGTCGGCACAGTGCAGGCTCCTTGTACAATATGTGAAAGAGAACATCGAGCAGAACATTTCACTTGAGGATCTGGCCGGGCTGACACACCTCACCGTATTCACTCTCATCCGAAAATTTCGAAACGAGTTCAACTGTTCGCCGCATGCCTATGTGATGCGGCAACGGATTGAGCATGCAAAGCGGCTACTTGCGCGCCAGGGTATGCCGTTGAAGGTTATCGCTGCCAGTAGCGGATTCTCTGACCAGAGCCACATGACGCGCCTCTTTCGAAGCTTTTTCAACATCACGCCCACTGAATATCGTCGTTCAACTGCAATGCATGGATGTAAAAAATAACCCCCAGCGATGGGGCATTTGAGGAAGTTCTACAGCCAGCCTCGGCAAGACTGGCTCGGCGGCAAATGGGCGTACACCGGGCTATTGCACACGCTTAGGATCGCTTGCCGTTCGACCTCGTTGAACGCACTGCGCGGCCTGGGCCGTACCGTCGTCGTTCGGGGTCAGCCTGAACAGCCTCGGTTTCAGTCCAGCGCTGCAAGGTTCTGAGCGAGAGGCCGACTTCCTGGCAGGCCTTGATTTACTGGGCTCCGGCCATCCGGGCCTCACTCAACCAGGTCACCAGTAACTGCCGTTCCGGCAAGGTGGTCAGTTGTCCTCGTTGTCGATCCCCCAGTAATCGTTGAGCTTTTTTCGTAGCACCAACAACGCGGCGGTTTCAGCCAGCGCCTTGTCTTTACGGCGCAGTTCACGCTCAAGTTCCTAGATGTGTTTATTGTCCTTGCGGTCCCCCTCACCTCGGCATCTGAGTGCCAGACTGAAGAGGCTAACCACAGTCAACGATGAGAGGGAGGGCGGACTCAAGTTCCAAGTGCAACAGTCAGTTGACCGTATTCAAGTTATTGGTCGCCAGGAGCTGCAGGTGCTCGGTCAGCACCTCTATGGGGAATTTCCAGCCCAGGGTTTGGCGCGGCCGCG
>NZ_WKCD01000170.1:0-11860 GCF_021606625.1 Pseudomonas sp. PA-4-8C | reverse complement strand
GCCTGACGCAATCGGCGGGGTTGAACCTGATCAAGCAAAGCATCAATGTGAATGCCATCGCCCCCGGTGTGGTGGACGGTGAGCATTGGGACGGGGTGGATGCGCTGTTCGCCAGGCATGAAGGGCTGGCGCCTGGCGAGAAGAAAAAGCGCGTAGGGGATGAGGTGCCGTTTGGGCGGATGGGCACGGCGCAAGACCTGACCGGCATGGCGATCTTCCTGGCGTCGAAGGACGCCGATTATGTGGTGGCCCAGACCTATAACGTTGATGGCGGCAATTGGATGAACTAGTGTTTGACGCTGACCCAACTGTGGGAGCTGGCTTGCCTGCGATAGCGCTGGTGGATTCACTCCAATCATCGCAGGCAAGCCAGCTCCCACCTTTGAACTTCAGCGTTCTTGAGAATAGGTGAGTCAGCAAAGCATCGATCCCCGCAGTAAACTGTCCCATACTTCAAGATTTCTACGCTCGCCCTCAGGCGGTCGTACGTGCAGACCACCCGAGAACGACCATGAGCCTTTCGAAAGCTGCCATCGCTTCATTCGACGTCGACGCCCAGAAGAGCTTCACGCCTTTATGCCCCGACGAGTTGCCAGTGGCCGGTGGCGACCACATTGGTGCCGAACTCAACTACATGGCCAGCCTCGCCGGCCACCGCATCGGCAGCAAGGACGCCCACACCCCCCACGCGCCCTGGATGGTCGCGCAACACAGCGAGATGCTGCAACCCACCGGCCTGGTCCATGCCGACGTGACCTGGGTCAGCCACTGCGTGCCGGGCACCGAGGGGTTCACCTTGCTCGATGAGTTGCCCACGCCCTATGACTACGACTACTTCATCTGGAAAGGGGTCGAGCCCGACCTGCACCCCTACGGCGCCTGTTACCACGACCTGCACGACAAACTGTCCACCGGCGTCATCGAGTACCTCAAGGCCCACGGCGTGGCCCGCGTGATCGTCGGCGGCCTGGCGCTGGATTACTGCGTCAAGACCACCGCGTTGCAATTGCTCAAGGCCGGCTTGCACGTTGTTCTGCATTTGCCGGCGTGCCGAGGCATCAGCGAGGAGGGCGGTGTACAGGCTGTCGACGAATTGCTCAAGGCCGGTGCACACGTCAGTCGCACCCGCGAAGAATTGGCCCTGATTGCGCAGGGCTAAGCCTCAACGCTCAATCGACCGACTCCACCGCGCATTCCACTGCGGCCGTGCCTGGTTGACCTGGTCCCAATCAATCGAAATGGCGGTCTGCAGATAACCCTGCATGGCCTCCACCCGCGCGCGGGTTTTGTCGGTGGTGGGTGTGGTCGGGTTCGACGGGATCTGGTCACCTTCTTCCAACGCCGGCGCCTGGGCCTCGGCGGTCAGCAAAAACGCTGCGAGCTTCTGCGCCAGTTCCGGCTGGTCATTGCGCGCTATCACGCATTCGGCCACGTTGAGCACCACCGCACCTTCTTTGGGCTGCGCGTACTCCATCGGTATGCCGAGCAGCTTTTGTGTGGCGACCTGGGTCGGGGTCAGGGGGAAGATCGCGGCCTCATCGGTCTGCACCATCTCGGAGATTTTCGCGGAGCTGGCGATGTATTCCAGCACATTGGGGCCAACGGTCTTAGGCCAGGCCTTGAAGCCCGGTTCCACATTGGTTTCGTCGCCACCCTGGATGCGGTTGAACATCAGGAAGCCATGCAGGCCGAAGGTGGAGGAGGCTAGGGACTGGAACACTACTTTGTCCTTGAAGCGCGGGTCGGCCAGGTCCATCCATGAGGTGGGCGCGGCCCAGCCTTTGTCCTTGAACATCTTGGCGTTGTAGCCAAGGCCAGTGACGCCCAGGGTCACGGCCACGGCCTCGTCCTTGATTCGGGCCTTGGCCGGGATCTGTTCCAGCGGCGGGCTCGGCGCGAGCTTGTCGCACAGGCCCATGGAGATGGCGCGGTACATGATGCCGTCGTCGAGGAACATCACATGCATCTGTGGGTTGGCCTTGTTGGCCTGGACCTTGGCGAGGATGTCCGAGGAGGTGCCGGGTACGATCACGACCTTGACGTTATTGGCCTTTTCGAAGGCGGGCAGCACCTTGTCGGCGTACACCCGTTCCATGGTGCCGCCGTTCATGCCCAGGTACAGCGTGGGGGCGGCATGGGCCGTGCCGGTCAGCAAGGCGAGGGACAAGCAGGACAACGCGAGACGTGATTGCATGGAGTTTTTCCTCTCAGGCTTGGAAACGACGGATGGAAAACGCTTCGATGGGTTGGCGGCTGGTGCCGTCGCAGACGATCTCTGCCAAGGCTTCACCGACGGCGGGGCCGAGCTGGAACCCGGCGCCGGCAAAGCCGAAACCGTGGAGCAGGCCGGGTTGGGTACTACTGGGGCCGATCACCGGTTCGTGGTCGGGCAGGTAACCTTCGGTGCCACTCCAGGTGCGAATGGCCTGGGCACCCTGGAGAAACGGGTAGAGTTCGCCGGCATTACGCAGAATCTCCAGCACCGCTGCCTGGCCCGGCCTGGCCTGCTGCGGGCCCAGGGCAAAGCCGCGCCCGCCACCGAGAATGCAATTGCCGCGGGCGACTTGCCGCGCATAGATGCCGCCACCCTCGACGCCGGTGCTGACGGTCATCACCCCCGGCAGCGGCTCGGTGACCAGCATCGCCGGGTGCGCCGAGATGATCGGCACCGGCTCGCCCAATTGCGCGGCGACCTTGCCGGCCCAGGCGCCCGCGCAGTTGAGCAGCCATGGCGCTTGCAAGTGCAGCCCGTTGGCGCAGTGCACCTGGAATAGCCGGCTGTCGTGCTCGATGCGGATTACCTCGGCTTGCTCGTACACCGCAGCGCCATGGCGCTGGGCGGCACGGGCGAAGGCCGGGGCCACCAGGCGCGGGTTGGCATGCCCGTCGTCCGGGCACAACGAGGCGCCCACTGCCACGTCGCCCACCCAGGGGAAACGCCTGCGTAACTCGCTGCGGTCCAGCAGTTGCAGGCCCAGGTCGAAGCCACGGGTCTGCTCGGCGGAGGCTGGCAGTGCGGCAAAATCCCCAAGGCTGCGTGCCAGCTTCAAATGCCCGGAGCGCACGTATTCACCCTCGATACCAATCAACCCGGGCAGGTTGGCCCACAGTTGATGGGCGCGCTGCGACAGCGGCAACTGATGCAAGGGCCGCCCCTGGCGCCGCACGCCGCCGTAATTGACGCCGCTTGCATGCGAGCCACAAAAATCCCGTTCTACCAGGGCCACACGCTGGCCTTTCTGGGCGAGTATCAAGGCCGCCGAAGCGCCGACTATGCCTCCTCCCAAGACGATGACGTCGATCATGGCTGCACCTGCACGCCAAACGGCAGCGGCTTGATCGGTGCCTGGCCCCGCAAACGCCCGACCTGTGGGAGGTCGCGGCCGCTACGCTCGGCGACGATTTCCGCCGCCGCCAACCCGCACATTCGCCCCTGGCAACGGCCCATGCCGACGCGGCAATGGGCTTTGACCCGGTTGATTTCCCAGTGGCCTTCATCCACCACGGCGCGCACCTCGCCGACGCTGACCTCTTCGCAGCGGCACAGGATCAGTTCGTCTGGCGCCTGCGCGGCCCAGTGTTCGGGGAAGGGGAAGGCGGTTTCCAGGCCCTGGCGAAAGTGCTGGATACGCGCCAACTGCCGCTCCAGCGTGGCCCGGCGGTGTTGGTCGACCACGACACCGGTATCCTCCAGCAGCGCCAGCGCGGCACATTCGCCGGCCATGTGCGCGGCATCGGCGCCCATGATGCCGGCGCCGTCGCCCGCCAGGTACACCCCCTCGACACTGCTGCGCCCGGCGCTGTCACGTTGCGGCAACCAGGCGCGGTTGAGGCGGTTCCAGGCAAATTCACAGCCGAGCAGGTCGGCCAATTGCGTTTCGCTGCGCAGGGCGTGGGCAAAGGCCACCGCATCGCATGGCAGAGTTTGTTCGCCCCAGCGAATGCCACACACCCGTTGGTCGCCGTCGATCTGCTTGAGCATTGCGCCCTGATGCACGGGAACCCCGTGGGCGGTCAGCCAGGCGCGGTAATACATACCCTTGGCCAGGGTTGCCGGTTGCCTGAGCAGCGCCGGCAAGGCACGGCACTGGGCACTCAGCGGCGCACTGTCGAGTACAGCGAGCACCTTGGCGCCGGCCTTTGCGTATTGGTAAGCGACCAAATAGAGCAACGGCCCGGAACCACAAAACACCACGCGTTCGCCAATCGCGCAGCCTTGGTACTTCAAGGCAATTTGCGCCGCGCCCAGGCTGTAGACACCGGGCAATGTCCAGCCCGGCACCGGCAGGATACGGTCGGTGGCGCCGGTGGCGACTATCACCTGCGCGTATTCGAGGCTGTCGGCGCGCCCGTTATTGAGCATGTCCAGGCGACCGTCTTCGGCATTCCACACCAAGGTGTCCGGCCGGTAGTCGATCAGCGCTGCCAGTGCATCCATGGTTTGGTGCACGGCTTGGGCCTTGCGCGCTTCAAACCCGTAGATCTGCCGGGCAGAGCGTTGGAACCCTGGGGGTTGGCGCCGATAAATCTGCCCGCCACCGCGCGGGCTCTCATCCACCAGGCACGGTGTGATGCCATGGTCGAGCAAGGTGCGCGCCGCGCTGATTCCCGCCGGGCCTGCGCCCACTATCACTACCGGCTTCATGGCTGGCGCCCCGGATCACGGCTGATCGCCTGGCCTTCTTCCAGCAGGGTCGAACAGGCGCGCACCCGCCGCCCATCGGCCAGGCGCACCCAACAATCCTGGCACGCGCCCATCAGGCAAAACCCGGCGCGGCGCTCGGCACTGAAATCACTGCCGCGCAGGTGCTCGGTACATGTCAGCATGGCGGTCAGCAGGGTATCGCCGAGCAACCCCGTGGCGGGCTGGCCGTCGAGGGTGAAGGCCAGGGCAGGGCGTTGGGTTTCGCTCAGTCGCTTGAACAAGGCCATCAGTGTTTCCCCACCAGCACGCGGTCCTGCCCGTAGACCCGGTCGAGCACAATCATGGTCGCTGCCGTCAGTGCGATCACCAGCGCCGACACGGCCGCCATCATTGGGTCGATGGACTCGGTGGCGTACACGTACATGCGCACCGGCAGGGTTTGCGTGGCCGGCGAGCTGACGAAAATCGACAGGGTCACTTCATCGAAACTGTTGATGAACGCCAGCAACCACCCACCGGCCACACCGGGCAAAATCATCGGCAGGGTGATCTGCCGGAACAGCGTAAAGCGCCCGGCGCCGAGGGATTCGGCGGCCTGCTCGGCACTGCGATCAATGCCGATGGCCGCCGCCAATACCAGGCGCAACACATAGGGGGTGATGATCACCACGTGCGCGAGCATCAGCCAGGTAAAGCTGCCGTTCACGCCCATCAGCGCAAACAGGCGCAGCATCGCCACCCCCAGCACCAGGTGCGGAATGATGATGGGCGAGAGGAACAGCGCGCTGAAGAAATTGCGCCCCGGGAACGAGTAGCGACTGATCGCCAGGGCCGCCGGCACCGCGATCAGGGTCGCCAGGGTGGCGGCGGTGAAGGCCAGGATCAGGCTGTTGTAGAACGCCTGGATAAAGTCGGCGCGTTCGAACACCGCGCGAAACCAGCGCAGGGAGAAGCCCGACGTGGGCAGGCTCAAGGTGTTCTCTGGTGTGAATGCCACCAGGCACACCACCACCAGTGGCGCCATCATGAACAGCACCACCACGGCATGGAAACCGAGGGCCAAAGGACCATTTCTGGACATGCGCTTAAACTCCCAGGGACTTTTTGTAGCGGCCTTCGACCATGCGGTTCCAGCTCAGCATGATCAGCAGATTGACCAACAGCAGCGCCACCGCGAGGGTCGCGCCCATGGGCCAGTTGAGTTCCGAGAGGTATTGGTCGTACACCACGGTGGCGACCATCTTCAGGCGTCGCCCACCCAGCAGACCGGGGATCGCAAAGGAGCTGGCAGCCAAACCGAACACGATCAGGGTGCCGGACAGCACACCGGGCATCACTTGGGGCAGCACGATCTTGCGCATCACCGTGGCTTGGCTGGCGCCCAGGGACAACGCCGCCTGTTCGGCCGAGGGGTCGAGTTTTTGCAGCGAGGTCCACACCGGGATAATCATGAACGGCAGCATCACGTGCACCAACGCAATGATCACGGCGAACGGCGTATACAGCAGCTTCATCGGGCGCCCGCCGAGGGCCTGGATCATTTGGTTAATCAGTCCGTCGGCACCCAGCAGCAGGCTCCAGCCAAACGCACGCACCACCACCGAAATCAGCAGCGGCGTGAGGATCACGATCAGGAAGATCGAGCGCCACGGCGTGCCCATGCGGCTGAGAATGTAGGCCTCCGGTACGCCGATCACCACGCACAGCAGCGTTACCAGGGCGCTGATCCAGAAGGTGCGCCAGAAAATCTCGTAGAAGTAGGCATCGCTGAACAACGCCAGGTAATGGGCCAGGGTCCACTCATCGGCCTTTACACCCACCTGGTAGTCAAACACGTTGAAAGACAGCACCAACGTCAGGCCCAGTGGCAGGATCAGCAGCCCGGCAAACAGCACCAACGCCCGCAGCGAGAGCAGGTAACCGCGGCTCATGGGTGCACCTCATCCGCCGCCAGCACCCGCAGCAGATCCGCGTACCATTGCAGGCCCACCGCCATGCCAGAGCTCAGCGGTGGGCTGCCGTCATTGCCGCGCACCACGGTGATTTCGCCGAGCGAGGTGTGAATGCGGTACAGCCATTGGCTGCCGAAAAAATAGCGGTCGAGCACCTTGCCTTGCACGCGACCGGCGCCTGCATCCACCAGTTGAATCTTTTCCGGGCGCAGGCTCAGGGTCAGTTTGCCATCGCCACCCTCGTGTCGCACCTGGGGCGTGCCGAGGGCATCGTAGTCGCCGGCCAGCAGGTTGGCCTTGCCGACGAAGTCCGAAATAAAGCGCGTGCGCGGGTGTTCATAGAGCTTGTATGGCACGTCGATCTGGGTCACGCGCCCGGCCTGCATCACCACCACACGGTCACTGATGGAAAGGGCTTCGGCCTGGTCGTGGGTGACCATCAAGGTAGTGATACCGACAGCGCATTGGATGCGGCGGATTTCAAATTGCATTTCTTCACGCAGGTTGGCGTCGAGATTGGACAGCGGCTCATCCAGCAGCAGCACCGGCGGTTCGATCACCAACGCACGGGCCAGGGCCACGCGCTGGCGCTGGCCGCCGGACAACTCCCGGGGGTAGCGCTCGGCGTGAGGGGCCAGGCGTACCAGCTCCAGTACGCTGTTGACCTTGCTGGCAATTTCCACGGCCGGCACCTTACGTTATAGGGAGTTAATCGGTTTGGATTTCACTGAGCGAAATGATGGCAGCAAGGAAGTCGGCGCGGGCGGCGTGTCTCGGTTGTTCGCATTGCTGCGTACCCTGGGCGAGGTGCCCGAGGGCGGCGAGCGTGTTACCCAGCTCGCCCAACAGGTTGGCTTGTCCCGACCTACTACCCACCGCCTGCTGCGTAGCCTGGTGGAGGAGGGCATGGTCGAACAGGACGCGCGCAGCAAGCGCTATCGCCTGAGCCTGGAGTTCTTCGCCCTGGCGGCCAAGGCGGGCAAGACCGGCAACCTGCGCGACCTGGTACGGCCGAGCCTGTTGCGCCTGAGTGCGTCGTTGGGCGATTCCCTGTTTTTGCTGGCGCGCAGCGGGTTTGACGCGATCTGCCTGGATCGCAGCGAAGGCCCGTACCCCATCCGCACATTCACCGGCGATATCGGTGGGCGTGTTGCGCTGGGGGTAGGGCAGGGCAGCCTGGCGATCCTGGCATTCCCTGCCGCAAGAGGAGTGTGAAACCGTGATTCGCTACAACCTGCCTCGACTCAAGGACTTTCACCTGTACGACGAAGTGCTGTTGCGCTCGGAAGTGGAGAATGTGCAGCGCCTGGGTTATGCCGCGCGCAATACCGGCGTGCTTGAAGGCATGGCCGGTCTGGCGGTGCCCATTCTCAATCGGGACGGGCACGCGGTGGCGGCGTTGAGTGTGGCGACCATCAGCGATCGGCTGGGGCCGGGTCGGCTACCGATGGTGGTGGAGTTGCTCAAGCGTGAAGCGGCGGCGATCGGGCCACGGATCAACCCGTTTGACCCGACATTGCGCAGGCCTTCACAGGCCTTTGGCGGGTAGCTCGCGGGAGTAACCTTTGTTTTCAAGAGTCTTCCTACATCTTTCAGAGGTGAATTCATCCATCGGTCTGGTTCCTTTACACGGTACTGGACGTGGCCTTCGTACGAGCAACTGTATATTTGTCTGCTTTTTTTGGAACCATCCATAGATATGCCGCCACAGAATTAGCGTTGGCCAGGTATAGATTTTTATCCTGTGTTGGTCGCTGACTATTTATATTATCTGAGGTGATGTTATGGTCGAACAATTCATGACGCTTAATCGTTTTTCGCCAGCATTAGACATAAGATCCAATCCTCTCGAGCAAGGCCAGGGGCGTAACGCCGGCCGGGTTGGAAATAACGGTGGCGGGATTACTCCATCCCCGGTTGCAAGTACCTTCGCCTCCAGCTTCAATTACTTTCAAGAGCCTGGAACTCCTTTTGTCACGCGTGCATCGCTTGAAAATGTGGCCAATCGTGGCATGTCAGCCGATCCTTATCATAATCAAATGACAATGTTGGCTCGGGAGATACTCGCTAACCCCCAGATGTGCGGCATGCTGGATGGCATCAATCATGGCGGTCATCAAGATGGCCGTATCAGCCAAGGCGATGCAGACGCAACAGACGCATACTTCCAGGCTCAGGAGATGCCTTTCAGCGCCCCCCCTCAGAGGCAACAGTTTTCGGGTGGTTACAACAGTGGCATGCGGCATTCCTTGATGAATCCACCACCGCTTGTGCAAAACCATGATCAGTCATCACCGTATAACGGAGGAGCAGCCTTCCAGACCCCCTCGGCTGGTTATTCCCAGTATGGCCAGGGATCGATGTCTGCGCCTCGGCCATATGCCAATGACAGCAATGAGGATTTTGCCAATAAAGTGTTGGCTCGTTTTGGCGCCCTGGAAGACCCCAATACGCCGGGCTTCATCACTGACAAATCGCTCCGTTCCATCGCGAGCGGCTACCATTTGGACGGCCGACGGGCCACGCAAGACGAAATGGACCTCGTCCGAGAGATGCAGAGCCGTGGCGGGCTATTCAAACAGCTCGACCAAGGTAAAACAGGCACCCTGGATGGACGCTTCTCCCGGGAAGATCTGGGTGAAGTGTCGAACGAGTTCCGGACCATGAGTGATCACGATCTTCTGCAAAATCTCAAGGAGAGCTTCGGTGAAATAAGCCAGGGTACTTACAACGGCTACGTCAACTTTGATGAAGTGAGAAAGGCTGCAGGAGTGATGCCGAGTGATGCCACTTATAGTCCGCGGGTGCGTGCACTTGCCCAGGAGTTGCTCAAGCGCCAGCCGCTGCTGAATGAGTTGGACATCGGTACTAACGGCAACGGCGGTAAAGGTTATAAAGATGAGCGGTTCGATATCGCCAATATCGATTACCTGATGGAAAAGAGGCGATAACCAAGCGTTTATTTTCTCGACTTGTCTGCGACGGGGACAACTTGAACCCCCTGTTGAATTGAGTCGTCGCCGTCTCAGGCAAGCGCGCCTTTATGAAAAGCGAGTTGACCCACGGGTCGCTCGCGCCGTTAACCTGTTCGCGCGCCCCCTCGCAGCCTCCGCTGCTGGATAAAGCGCAGCTGAATCGGATCCAATTACGGTATAACCCTCGGACGCTTTTGTCTTCCGAGGCCCCGTACTTCATGCAAAGTCCTTTGCAACGCCCGCTGTGGCAGGTCTACCTGATCTTTCTCGCACCGATGGTGCTGTCCAATTTCCTCCAGAGCTTTTCCGGCACCCTCAATGGCATCTATGTCGGGCAGATGCTCGGCACCCAGGCGCTGGCGGCGGTGTCGGGTATGTTTCCCATTGTGTTTTTCTTCATCGCGCTGGTGATCGGCCTGGGGGCGGGCGCCTCGGTGCTGATCGGCCAGGCGTGGGGAGCCCAGGAAACAGCAATGGTCAAGAAGATCACCGGTGCCACCTTGACCCTCGGCGCACTGGTGGGTTTGCTGGCGGCAGTGCTGGGCAGCGTGTTCGCGCGCCCGGCGTTGCAGGCCTTGGGTACGCCGATCGATGTGCTCGACGATGCGGTGGGCTATGCCCAGATGATGATGTTGATCATGCCGTTGTTGCTGGTGTTCATCCTCTATACCCAACTGCTGCGTGGGGTCAGCGACACGATTTCGCCGTTGCTGGCATTGATGGTCTCCACCCTGGTGGGCTTGCTGCTCACGCCTGCGCTGATTCGCGGCTGGATCGGCCTGCCACCCATGGGCATCCAGAGTGCGGTGTATGCCGGGCTGGTGGGTAACGCCTTGGCGATGCTGTTTCTGATCCTGCGCCTGCGCCACAAAAACCACGTGATGGCGCCAGACCGCGAGCTGCTTGCCGCCTTGCGCCTGGACCGCGTTATCCTCGGCAAAGTCCTGCGCATCGGCCTGCCGACGGGCTTGCAGATGGTGGTGCTATCGCTGTCGGAGTTGGTCATCCTGGCTTTGGTCAACGGCCACGGTTCCCAGGCCACGGCGGCCTATGGCGCGGTGACGCAGATCGTCAACTATGTGCAGTTCCCGGCGCTGTCGATCGCCATTACCGCCTCGATCCTCGGCGCCCAGGCGATTGGCGCTGGGCGCCTGGAGCGCATCGGGCCGATCCTGCGCACGGGGCTTGTAATCAACCTGTGCCTCACCGGTGGCTTGATCGTGCTCGGCTATGGGCTATCCCACTGGTTGCTGGGCCTGTTCATCACCGACGGCAGCGCACGGGTACGGGCCGAACACCTGCTGCACATCATGCTCTGGAGCATTCTGGTATTTGGCTTCCAGGCGGTGATTGGCGGCATCATGCGCGCCAGCGGGGTGGTGCTGATGCCGGTGGCGATCTCGATCTTCTGCGTGCTTGGCGTGGAACTGCCGATGGCCTATCTGTTCAACGCCCACTTCGGATTGGAAGGGGTGTGGATGGCATTTCCGGTGACCTACCTGGCGATGCTGGTATTGCAGATCGCCTATTACCGCTTTGTGTGGCGGCATAAGCAGATCAAGCGGTTGGTGTGAGGCTCAACCCCTGCAAGAGCAGCTCCAGGCCTTGCAAGCCTTCTTCCAGCCGTGTGCTCGGGTGTTCATCCCGGGCAATCCACAACGCGGTATTGACCAGGCTGCCGTTGATTAACTGCGCCAGTGCGTGGCTGGGTGCCGCGGGTATCAGTCCTGCTTGCATCAGGGCCTCCAGCAATTGGCGCAAGGACTCGACGCAGTGTTGTTGGGAGCCGGTGTCGCCGAGTACCGCCGGTGCATCCTGCAATACAATGCGCTGGATTTCCGGGTCCTGGGCCATGCGCAGATAGGCGCGGCAGCGCTCGCAAAAACCGCTCCAAGGCTCTACGGCCTGCTCCGAGATGCGTTGCAAGCGCACGTCCATCTCGCTGTCCAGTTGAGCGACCACCGCTGCCAGCAGCCCTTTTTTGTCACCAAAGTGATGATACAGCGCCCCGCGCGTCAGCCCGGCGCGGGCAGTGAAGTCATCCATCGAGGTATTGGCATAGCCTTGGGTGGCGAAGGCCCGGCGCGCGCTCGCTATCAGGCGGGCGCGGGTGTCTTCGATCATTTCAGCTCGGGCTCGGCTCATGGACGTCTCTTGGCTAAGTGATTGACATACGCTGCGTATGCGAAGCATGATCTGCCACATACGCACCGTATGTATTCTGCCCTGATGGCTTCAGATAGCAAGCCCAGGGCGTCGAGCAAGAGGTCAAGCAGGATGGCAAACCC
>NZ_WKCD01000017.1:0-49566 GCF_021606625.1 Pseudomonas sp. PA-4-8C | reverse complement strand
GGATTTGTCCGACCCGGAGCTGGAAGAGTTCGCCACCTTTGCCGAGTCGCCGGAGGGCAAGGCGTATTACCAGGCTGCCCTTGCCGCCATTCGCGCAGGGCTTGCCGTTGGCCAGAGCACCTCAAGCCTGACGCAGTAAACCCTGTGGGAGCTGGCTTGCCTGCGATTGCGATCTGTCAGTTACACCGCTATCGCAGGCAAGCCAGCTCCCACATTTGGATTGCGTTATTTCAGGTGGCTTGTGAGAAAACTGAAGTACTCATAGCGAATCTGCGGAATTTCATTGGCCAAGTGATGCCGACCCTGCTTGAGCATCAACACCTCAGGCTGATCGAACTTACCCCGCAACACCTGCAGATTGTGCTGCCAGTCCACCGTCATATCTTCCTCACCCTGCACGATCACCGGGCGCCGGGGGCTGCGGGGTGCGGCTTCGATGCGTTTGATCCAGCGCGCCAGCGACCCCACCCAGGCGGTAGGCAGTTGGCGAGGCTGTAGCGGGTCGGCTTCCAGGAACGGCTTGAACGCCGGGTCGTTGGAGTTATCGCTGAAACGCCGGGCGATGCCTTTGACGAAGGGGCGCAGCAGGTAATAGCTGACCTGCGACCAACCCCAGGCACGCGGCCGCACCAACGGCGACAGCAGGAAGGTCTTGCCCTGGGCCGGGCTTTGGGCGCCGTGGTTGAGCAGGTGGTCCACCACGATGGCGCCGCCGGTGCTTTGCCCGAACAGGTGCCAGGGTTGCGGCAATTGCAAAGCCTTGGCCTCGACGAACAACGCCTGCACCACGCTCTGGTACACCGCAAAGTCATCGATGCTGGCGCGCACGCCGCTGGACAAGCCATGGCCCGGCAGGTCGCAGGCGATCACCACGAAGCCCTGGTCCAGCGCCCAATCCACCACATGGCGATACAGCCCCATGTGATCGTAGAAACCGTGAAACAGGAACATCGTCGCCACCGGCGCCGGCGGCCACCAGACCTGGGCCACCACCTCAAACCCATCCACCTCAAAACGCCCCAGGCGGCTCACCGCCGGCACCTGGCGTGCGGCCAGGTCGAGCCCGTAGAAACGCTGGTAAACCCTCGCCTCGGCTGACAGCGGCTGCGCATCCACCAGGGGGCGCAAGCTTTCGCGCAGATGATCAGGGTCAAAGGTGACGGGCATAAAGGCTTCCAGACTTGCGGTGAAGATGAATATCGAGCTGCGATATTCATCTGTCAGGACAAGCATGGCAAGCTACGCGACCTGCGAGGATACATCCAATGCGACCGCCCTACCGTAACGCCCTGTTCGCCAGCGTGATCCTGGTTATTTGCGCCGGGGTACTGTGGGCGGCCTATGACTGGTTCCAGGGCCGCTACCTGCGCGCCTTCAGCGAACACACCGCGGTATTTTCCGGCGATGCGCTGCAACTGCCCGCCGCCCTCAGCGGCCCTGGCCCGATTCGTCTGGTGCACTTCTGGGACCCGGCCTGCCCGTGCAATGTCGGTAACCAGCAACACCTGGGCGAGTTGATCGAGCAGTACGCGCCCCAGGGGGTGGAGTTCTATGCCCTGCAAAAACCCGGCAGCCACGGCCAGTTGCCCGAGAACCTGCGCCACCTGAAAGTCCTTGATGCCCTGGCCGGCGCCGACCAGATACCCGCCAGCCCGGCCGTGGGCATTTGGGACCGCACCGGCAAGCTGGCGTATTTCGGCCCCTATAGCGAAGGCCTGACCTGCAACGCCAGCAACAGTTTTATCGAGCCAATTCTCAAGGCCCTTGGAACCGGACGCGACGTGAATGCCACTCACACCCTCGCGGTAGGCTGCTATTGTTCGTGGCCTAAGGATCTGTAGCCCGTCCACTTTGGTAAGGAATGTTCATGAAGCGCGTCTTGCAGGTTTTTGCGGTGCTGATTGTGCTGGTCGCCCTGGGCGCCGGTTGGTACGTCTACAGCAAACAACCTACGCGCCAGGGCACGGTGACGCTGGCGCACCTGCAAGGCTCGGTCACGGTGCGTTACGACGACCGTGGCGTACCGCATATCCGCGCCGAGAACGAAGCCGACCTGTACCGCGCCCTGGGCTATGTGCACGCCCAGGACCGCCTGTTCCAGATGGAGATCATGCGGCGCCTGGCCCGTGGCGAACTGGCCGAGGTGCTGGGGCCCAAGCTGCTGGACACCGATAAGCTCTTTCGCAGCCTGCGCATCCGCGAGCGTGCCTTAAGCTATGTGGAGCATATGGACCCTGGCTCAGCCTCGTCCAAGGCCCTGCAAGCCTACCTGGACGGGATCAATCAGTATCAGGACAGCCACGCCAGCCCCATGGAGTTCGATGTGCTGGGCATCGCCAAGCGCCCGTTTACCGCCGAAGACAGCATCAGCGTCGCCGGGTACATGGCCTACAGCTTTGCCGCGGCCTTTCGCACCGAGCCGGTGCTGACCTATGTGCGTGACCGGCTGGGCAGCGACTACTTGAAGGTCTTCGATCTCGACTGGCAACCCAAGGGCGCACTCAACCTGGCGGCCAGCGATTGGCAGACCCTTGGCGCCATCGCCGCCCTGAGCGAACAGGCCCTGGCCGACAACGGCCTGCCGCAGTTCGAAGGCAGCAATGCCTGGGCCGTCAGCGGCAGCCATACCCAAAGTGGCAAGCCGTTGCTGGCGGGTGACCCTCATATCCGTTTTTCGGTGCCTTCGGTCTGGTACGAGGCGCAACTGTCGGCGCCAGGCTTCGAGCTATACGGCTACCACAACGCGCTGGTACCGGTGGCGTTCCTGGGGCACAACCTGGACTTCGGCTGGAGCCTGACCATGTTCCAGAACGACGACCTCGACCTGGTCGCCGAGAAGGTCAACCCAAACAACCCCAACCAGGTCTGGTATCACGACCAATGGGTGGACATGAGCAGCAGCGAGCAGCAGATCCAGGTCAAGGGCCAGGCGCCGGTGACCCTCACCCTGCGCCGCTCGCCCCACGGCCCGATCATCAACGATGTGCTCGGTGAGAACGCCGGCAGCACACCGATTGCCATGTGGTGGGCGTTCCTCGACAGCGAAAACCCGATCCTCGATGGTTTCTATCAGCTCAACCGTGCCGATACCCTGGCCAAGGCGCGTGCCGCGGCCGCGAAGGTCTCGGCGCCGGGCCTGAACATCGTGTGGGCAAACGCCAAGGGCGATATCGGCTGGTGGGCGGCGGCGCAGTTGCCGATCCGCCCGGCCGGCGTCAACCCGGCGTTCATCCTCGACGGCAGTACCGCCCAGGCCGACAAGCTGGGTTTCTACCCCTTCAGTGCCAACCCCCAGGAAGAAAACCCGCCGCGCGGCTATGTGGTGTCCGCCAATGCCCAGCCAGCATCGCCCACCGGCATGCCGATCCCCGGCTATTACAACCTGGCGGATCGTGGCCAGCAGTTGAACGTGCAGTTGAGCGACAAAAGCGTGAAGTGGGATGTGACCAACAGCCAGGCCCTGCAACTGGGCACCACCACCGCCTACGGCACGCGCCTGCTGGCGCCGCTGTTGCCGGTGCTGCGCGAGGTGGTCAAGGACCCGGCGCAACTCAAATTGGTGGAACAGCTTGCCAACTGGAAGGGTGACTACCCGCTGGACTCCACCAGCGCCACGCTGTTCAACCAGTTGCTGTTCAACCTCAGCGACGCGACCTTTCACCCCAAACTCGGCGATGCCTTGTTCAAGACCTTGCTCGGCACCCGCGTGATCGACGCCGCATTGCCCCGCCTGGCCGCATCGGCAGACTCGCCCTGGTGGAACGGCAACCGCGCCGATACCGTCAAGCTCGCCTGGGACAACAGCCTGGCCCACCTCAAGGCGACGTTCGGCGATGACCCGGCGCAATGGCAGTGGGGCAAGGCGCACACCCTGACCCACGGCCACCCGCTGGGCCTGCAAAAGCCGCTGGATAAAATTTTCAACGTCGGCCCGTTCCCGGCGCCGGGCAGCCATGAGGTTCCGAACAACCAGACCGCGCTGATTGGCCCGGCACCGTGGCCGGTGACCTACGGCCCGTCGACACGGCGCCTGATCGACTTCGCCGACCCGACCCACGCCCTCACCATCAACCCGGTGGGGCAAAGCGGTGTGCCGTTTGATACGCACTATGGCGACCAGGCGCAGAGCTATATCGAGGGAAGGTACGAGCAGGCGCACTTCAGTGATGAGGAAGTGACGGCCAATACCCGCGGCACCTTGAAACTGCTGCCCGCCCGATGATCGTTCCCACGCTCCGCGTGGGAATGCAGCCGTAGACGCTCCGCGTCCGCCCTTAAAAGCGGGGACGCAGAGCGTCCCAAGAGGCGTTACCACGCAGAGCGTGGGAACGATCATCGCTCAAACCGGCGCCGCAAAGTTAAGCCTGAACTGTTGCGGCGTGACGCCCAGCCGGCGGTTGAACACACTGCGCATGTGCTGGGCGTCGCGAAAGCCACATTGATAGGCCACGGTTTTAAGCGGTGCATGGCTGCTTTCAAGCATCACCCGCGCCGCATCCACACGCGCCCTCTCGACAAACTCCGCCGGCGTAATCCGCGCTTCACGGGCAAACACCCGGGAGAAATTACGTGCACTCATATTGGCCGCCTTGGCCAGGTCGGCAATGGTCAGGTCTCCCGTCAGGTTGGCCAACACGTACAGCTGCACCAGCGCCACCGCCGAGGTGGTTTCGGCATGGGGGGTTAGGAACGGGCTGAACTGCGATTGCCCGCCCGAGCGCTGGGTAAACACCACCAGGCGCTTGGCCACGCTCAGCGCGACTTCCGGGCCGTGATCCTGGGCCAGCAGATACAACGACAGGTCGATACCTGCCGTGACCCCGGCGGAGGTGTAGAGCTTGCCATCCTGCACATAGAGACGGTCGGCTTCGACCTGGGCCGAGGGGCACAGGCGCGCCAGGCTGGCGGCGTCGTTCCAGTGGGTAGTGACGGTCTTACCGTCCAGCAGGCCCGCACGGGCCAGCATGAAGGCGCCGTTGCAGATCGAGCCGAAGCGCTGCGCCTTCGCGGCGGCAGTGCGCAGCCAGGCGTCAAACTCGGGGCCGAAATCTTCGAAGGGTAACTGCGGGCCACCGGCGACCAGCAGCAGGTCGTAGGGTTGTCGGGCTTCGCTGTAGTGCTTGTGCGCCTGCAATGACAAACCGTTGGAGGCCGCCATGGCGCCGTGGCCGAAGCCGAGCACTTCCAGCCGATAGTGAGCCTCGGGCGCCAGGAAGCAGTTGGCCTCGCAGAACACATCCATCGGCCCGGTCACGTCCAGCGACTGAACACCAGGAAAGATCAGGATGGCGACGGTTTTGCCCATACTCACAAACACCTTTTTCCACTGAATAAACACCAATCCCTTGTGGGAGCTGGCTTGCCTGCGATGCAGACGCCTCGGTACCTCAGGTACACCGAGGTGATGCTATCGCAGGCAAGCAAGCTCCCACAGGGGATCGCTTACAGGCTTGGCACGATGTGGTGGCACATTGGCCGGGATCGCCTCCCTGTGGCGATAGCCGCTCCTGGGTCATGGGACCAGACTGGAATCTTTCCAGAGGAGATCCACCATGAGCACCACCATAGCCGGTATCCAGATTCCTGACAGCGCCTTGGCCCGGGCCACCACCGAATACATCCGCGACGTCGAGTCCGACCTGCTCTACCACCATTCGCGTCGGGTCTTCCTGTTCGGCGCCTTGAGCGGTGAGCGCAAGCAGTTGGCCTACAACCCGGAGTTGCTCTACGTCGGCGCGATGTTCCATGACCTGGGCCTGGTGGAAGGCCACCGCAGTGACGACGAGCGTTTCGAAGTGGACGGCGCCAACGCCGCCGCCGCGTTCCTCAAGCCTTATGGGTTGAGCGATGACGATATTGAACAAGTGTGGTTGTCCATCGCCCTGCACACCACGCCGGGCGTGCCGAAACACCTGCGCCCCACGGTGGCGTTGGTGACCGCTGGTGTGGAGATGGACGTGCTGGGCATGGACTACGCCGCCTTCAGCAGCGTGCAGCGCGAAGCGGTGGTGCATGCGCATCCACGGGGTGAAGGGTTCAAGGAGTGCATCATCTGCGCGTTCGCCGACGGCTTGCGCCATCGCCCGCAGACCACGTTTGGCAACGTGAAGACCGATGTGCTGGTGGACCAGGAACCTGGGTTCAAGCCGATGAATTTTGTGCAGGTGATCCGCACATCGCCGTGGGCTGACTGAAACCCGATTTTATAAGCACCGCAAAACTACTGTGGGAGCTGGCTTGCCTGCGATGGCGGTGGGTCAGCATCTTATAAGTGACTGATGCACCGCAATCGCAGGCAAGCCAGCTCCCACATTTTCACCCTGTTCCGGCAGTTAGACCGGTGCTGGCGCCCGGCGTTTGTCCGGCTGTTGCCAGCCATCCGCCGCAGCTTCTTCAATCGCCTGCTGGATGGCCTTCTTGCGATGCTCTTCGGCCCGACGGCTGAAGAACCACACCAGGAAGGTCACCAGCGACACCGCCAACAGAATCAGGCTCGCCACGGCGTTGATCTCGGGCTTAACCCCAAGGCGCACCGCCGAGAACACTTCCATCGGCAAGGTGGTGGAACCGGGGCCCGACACGAAGCTGGCGAGTACCAGGTCATCCAGGGACAGTGCGAAGGACATCATCCCGCCCGCCGCCAGCGACGGCGCGATCATCGGGATGGTGATCAGGAAGAACACCTTCCACGGCCGTGCGCCCAAGTCCATCGCCGCTTCTTCGATCGACAGGTCCAGCTCACGCAAGCGCGCCGACACCACCACCGCCACATACGCCGCACAGAAGGTGGTGTGGGCGATCCAGATGGTGACGATGCCACGCTCCTGGGGCCAGCCGATCATCTGCGCCATGGCCACGAACAGCAGCAACAGCGACAGACCGGTGATCACTTCGGGCATTACCAACGGCGCCGTCACCAGGCCACCGAACAGCGTGCGGCCCTTGAACTGGCTGATGCGCGTGAGCACGAAGGCTGCCAGGGTACCCAACGCCACCGCCGCCACCGCCGTGTAGCAGGCGATTTCCAGGGAGCGGGCCACCGAGCCCATCAACTGGGTGTTGTCCAACAGGCCCACGTACCACTTGATCGACCAACCGCCCCACACTGTTACCAGCTTGGATTCGTTGAACGAGTAGATCACCAGGATCAACATTGGCAGGTAGATGAACAACAAGCCTGCGACCAGCATGAAGCTGGAGAAACGAAAGCGTTTCATATCTTGCCCTCCAACTCTTTGGCTTGGCTGCGGTTGAACAGGATGATCGGCACGATCAGGATCGCCAGCATCACCACCGCCAGGGCAGACGCCACCGGCCAGTCACGGTTGTTGAAGAACTCTTGCCACAACACCTTACCGATCATCAGGGTTTCCGGGCCGCCGAGCAGTTCAGGAATCACGAACTCGCCCACCACCGGGATAAACACCAGCATGCAACCGGCGATGATGCCGTTCTTGGACAGCGGCACGGTGATTTTCCAGAAGCTGTTGAAGGTGCTCGACCCCAGGTCGGAGGCGGCTTCCAGCAGGCTCTGGTCGTGCTTCACCAGGTTGGCGTACAGCGGCAGGATCATGAACGGCAGGTACGAATAGACCACGCCGATGTACACCGCGATGTTGGTGTTGAGGATCTGCAGCGGCTCGTTGATCAAGCCCATGGACATCAGGAAGCCATTGAGCAGGCCGTTGTTGCTGAGGATGCCCATCCACGCATACACCCGGATCAGGATCGCGGTCCAGGTGGGCATCATGATCAGCAGCACCAGCACGGTCTGCATCTCTTTGCGCGCGGTGGCGATGGCGTAGGCCATCGGGTAGCCGATCAGCAGGCACAGCAGCGTGCTGAAAAACGCCATCTTCAGCGAGCCCAGGTAGGCGGCGATGTACAACTCGTCGCCCGCCAGCAAGCTGTAGTTGGCCAGGTTCAGCACCACCTCCAGCTTTTGCTCAACGTAGGTATAGATCTCGGTATAGGGCGGGATCGCCACATCGGCTTCGGCAAAGCTGATTTTCAGCACGATGAAAAACGGCAGTGCGAAAAACAGGAACAGCCAGAGGAAGGGAATCCCGATGACCACCTGCTTGCCATTGGGCACGATGCGATCCAAGCGCCGCTTGAATTTCTTCATGTTCATGAGCGAAGTACCACGCCGCTATCGTCTTCCCACCACACATACACCTGGTCACCCCAGGTTGGGCGCTGGCCACGGCGTTCGGCGTTGGCGACGAAGGACTGCACCAGCTTGCCGCTCGGCAGCTCCACGTAGAACACCGAGTGGCCGCCCAGGTAGGCGATGTCGTGCACCTTGCCGCTGGACCAGTTGTGCTCGCAGGTTGGCATTTCGGTGGTCACCAGCAGCTTTTCCGGGCGAATCGCGTAGGTCACCGACTTGTCTTCCACCGAGGTGGCGATGCCGTAGCCCACGTAGATGTCGCGGTCCAGGTCCGGGCACTTGAGCACCGCGTGGCCTTCAGCGTCGTCCACCACTTGGGTGTCGAAGATGTTGACGTTGCCAATGAACTCGCACACCAGGCGGCTGGTGGGGGTTTCGTAGATATCGATGGGGCTGCCGATCTGGGCGATCCAGCCCAGGTGCATGATCGCGATGCGTTCGGCCATGGTCATGGCCTCTTCCTGGTCGTGGGTCACCATCACGCAGGTCACCCCAACGCGCTCGATGATCTCCACCAACTCAAGCTGCATCTGCGAGCGCAGCTTCTTGTCCAGCGCGCCCATTGGCTCATCGAGCAGCAGCAGTTTCGGGCGCTTGGCCAAGGAACGGGCCAACGCCACACGCTGGCGCTGGCCGCCGGACAACTGGTGCGGCTTGCGCTTGGCGTACTGGCTCATCTGCACCAGCTTGAGCATCTCGGCCACGCGTGCGTCGACTTCAGCCTTGGGGATCTTGTCCTGTTGCAGGCCGAAGGCGATGTTCTGCGCCACGGTCATGTGCGGGAACAAGGCGTAGGATTGGAACATCATGTTGATCGGCCGCTCGTAGGGCGGCATGTCGGTGATGTCCACACCGTCGAGGTAGATGCGACCTTCGGTTGGGCGCTCGAAACCTGCCAGCATGCGCAGCAAGGTGGATTTGCCCGAACCCGAACCGCCGAGCAAGGCGAAGATCTCGCCTTTCTTGATTTCCAGGGACACATCGTCCACGGCAATCGTCTCGTCGAACTTCTTCGTGACCCGGTCGATTTTGACCAGCACCTTTTTCGGTGTCTGGTCGCCCTCGAGGGCTTTCTTATAGGCGCCGGAGGCAACTGCCATTTACGAAACTCCCAAAAAAAACTGTGCAGCCGGCCCAATGCGGGCCAGCCTTGGATAGTTTGAGCCTTACTTGCCCGTCTTGACCTTGGTCCAGCTACGGGTCATTAAACGCTGCACTTTCGGGGGTAGCTCAAAGTTGACGAATGTCCGCTCGAGAACCGCCTGCGGTGGGTAAACCGCTGCGTCAGTGCGTATCGATTGCTCCATCAGTTTGTCCGCCCCTGGGTTAGGGTTGGCGTAACCGACTTGATCGCTGACCTGAGCGATCACCTCAGGCTGCAGCAAATAGTTGATGAAGGCGTGGGCTTCCTTGACGTTGCTGGCATCCTTGGGAATCGCCAGCACGTCGAACCACAGGTTGCCGCCTTCTTTTGGAATCGTGTAGGCGATGTTCACGCCTTTGCCCGCCTCTGCTGCGCGAGCCTTGGCCTGGAACACATCGCCGGAGAAACCGGCCGCCACGCAGATGTTGCCGTTGGCCAAGTCCGAGATGTATTTGGAGGAATGGAAGTAGGTCACGTAGGGCCGCACTTTCAGCAATTTTTCCTCGGCTTTCTTGTAGTCGGCCGGGTTGGTGCTGTTGGGGTCCAGGCCCATGTAGTTGAGTACTGCCGGCAGCATTTCATCGGCCGAGTCCATGAACGACACGCCGCAAGTGGCCAGCTTCTTCATGTTTTCCGGTTCGAACAACACCGCCCAGGAGTCGATCTTGTCGACACCCAGCACTTGCTTGACCTTGTCGACGTTGTAGCCAATGCCGTTGGTGCCCCACAGGTACGGCACGGCGTATTGGTTGCCCGGGTCGTTCTTTTCCAGGCGTTTGAGCAGTACCGGGTCGAGGTTGGCGTAGTGGGTCAGCAGTGACTTGTCGAGCTTCTGGAACGCGCCAGCCTTGATCTGCTTGCCCAGGAAATGGTTGGACGGCACCACGACGTCGTAGCCGGTACGCCCGGCGAGCAACTTGCCTTCCAGGGTTTCGTTGGAGTCAAACACGTCATACACGGGCTTGATACCGCTGGCCTTTTCAAAGTTGACCAGGGTGTCGGGGCCGATGTAGTCCGACCAGTTATAAATATGCACCGTCGGTGCGGCCTGCACGCTGGCAGCCAGCGTGATACCTGCACCCACCAGCATGGCTTTGCGAAATAAAGAAATTGGCAAGTGGAGGTCCTCTTAATAGTTGGGGCCTTGAAGTTGTTGCCCGGCAACAAAACCGGCGCGCAACTTACCGTCGATAAACCGATCCGGCAAAACTTTCTGTCATTTATTTTCTGTACGGTTGCCGCTGTTTGTAGGAGCGAGCTTGCTCGCGAAGAACTCACAGGCAACGCGGGCGACCAGAGGCGCTGCGTTATCGTTGACGATTTTCGCGAGCAAGCTCGCTCCTACAGGTTTCTGGCGTTATTTACCGGATTTGATTTTGGTCCAGCTACGGGTCATTTCACGCTGAGTTGCCGCCGGCATGTCGGCAATGGCGTAGAGCTTGGATTGCACTTCGGCCGACGGATAAATACCCGGGTCGCTGGTGATGTCTTTATCGACCAGGGCGGTGGCTTTCTCGTTACCGTTCGGGAAACGCACACTGTTGGTGATCGCCGCCATGACGTCTGGCTTGAGCAGGTAGTTCATGAATGCGTAGGCAGCGTCGACGTTTTCGGCATCCTTGGGAATGGCGACCATGTCGAAGAAGCTGCCAGCACCTTCCTTGGGAATGTCATAGGCAATCTTGACCTTGCCACCGGCTTCAGCCGCGCGGGTTTTGGCCTGTTCGATGTCACCCGAGTAGCCCACAGCCACGCAGATGTTGCCGTTGGCCAGGTCGGAGATGTACTTGGACGAGTGGAAGTAGCCGATCGAAGGACGGATTTTCATGAACAGGTCTTCGGCCTGTTTCAGATCAGCCTTCTTTGTAGTGTCGGTCGGCAGGCCCAGGTAATGCAGCGCTACCGGCAGCATTTCGGTTGGCGAATCGAGGAAGCTCACGCCGCAGCTTTTCAGCTTGGCGATGTTTTCCGGCTTCATCAGTACGTCCCACGAGTCGATCTTGTCCACGCCCAGTGCGGCCTTGACCTTCTCCGGGTTGTAGCCGATGCCCATCGAGCCCCACATGTACGGGAAGGCGTGCTTGTTGTCCGGGTCGCTGACCGATACGGCCTTGAGCAGGGATTTGTTCAGGTTGTCGTAGTTGGACAGCTTGGACTTGTCCAGCTCCTGGTAGACACCTGCCTTGATCTGCTTGGCGAGGAAGCTGTTCGACGGCACGACGATGTCGTAGCCGGACTTGCCCGCCAGCAACTTGGCTTCCAGGGTTTCGTTGCTGTCAAAAACGTCGTACACCACTTTGATGCCCGACTCTTTTTCAAAGTTGGCGATGGTGTCCGGTGCAATGTAGTCGGACCAGTTGTAGACGTGCAGCACTTTGCTGTCTGCCTGGGCCGCGCCCGCCATTGCGCCCATCAGGGACAAGGCGAGGAGGGTCTTGCCAGCGTTCTTCAAACCTAATGCCTTCATTTGGTGATGCTCCAATTTTTTCTTTTTTGGGCCACAAGCGTTGTATGTTTTACGGCCCAACCGAAGGGCAACAAAACAGGGCGACAGTCTGGCAAGTTCAGGGGCCGGCTTTCAACCAAAGCCCCTGCATTTTTAACTGCCCAATGCACCGCGCACTGAGCCTAGCACTTAGCCCTGCAAGGCAGCCAAAGTCAGGTCCAGGCAATGGCGGGCCTTGGTTACCAGCTCGTCGATTTCAGCCTTGCTGATGACCAGCGGCGGCGAAATGATCATGGTGTCGCCCACGGCGCGCATGATCAGGCCATTCTCGAAGCAGAAGGTTCGGCAGATCATGCCGGCGCCTTTGCCTTCGTGACGCTTGCGCGTCGCCTTGTCCTGCACCAGCTCGATCGCCCCGAGCATGCCGACGCCGCGTACTTCACCCACCAGCGGATGATCGCCCAGTTCCCTCAGACGTTTCTGCAAATACGGTGCCGTTTCTTCGTGCACACGGTTAACGATTTTTTCATCGCGCAGGATGCGGATGTTTTCCAGGGCCACAGCCGCAGCGACCGGGTGACCGGAGTAGGTAAAGCCGTGGTTGAAATCGCCCCCTTCGTTGAGCACCGCCACCACTTCGTCGCGCACGATCAGGCCGCCCATGGGCACGTAGCCCGAGGTCAGGCCCTTGGCGATGGTCATCATGTGCGGCTTGAGGTCGTAGAAATCGCTACCGAACCACTCACCGGTACGGCCGAAACCGCAGATTACTTCGTCGGCGACAAACAGGATGTCGTACTTGGCGAGGATTTCCTTGATGCGCGGCCAGTACGTGGCAGGCGGCACGATCACGCCACCGGCACCCTGGATCGGCTCGGCAATAAAGGCGCCGACGTTGTCCACGCCCAGCTCCAGGATTTTTTCTTCCAACTGGTTGGCGGCCCACACACCGAATTCCTCGGGGCTCATCTCGCCGCCTTCGCCAAACCAGTACGGCTGCGCGATGTGGGTAATGCCCGGGATCGGCAAGTCGCCCTGCTCGTGCATATAGGTCATGCCGCCCAGGCTGGCGCCGGCCACGGTAGAGCCGTGATAGCCATTCTTGCGGGCAATGATGGTTTTCTTGTTGGGCTGGCCCTTGATCGCCCAGTAGTGGCGGACCATGCGCAACATGGTGTCGTTGCCTTCGGAGCCCGAGCCGGTGAAGAACACGTGATTCATGCCAGCCGGCGCGACATCGGAAATGACCTTGGCCAACTCCAATACCGGCGGGTGTGCGGTCTGGAAGAACAGGTTGTAGTACGGCAGCTCTTTCATCTGCTTGGCGGCGGCATCGGCCAGTTCATCGCGACCGTAACCGATCGCCACGCACCACAGGCCGGCCATACCGTCGAGGATCTTGTTGCCTTCGCTGTCCCACAGGTAAACGCCGTGGGCTTTGGTGATGATCCTTGGGCCTTTCTCTTTCAATTGCTTGAAGTCGCTGAACGGCGCCAGATGGTGATCATTGCTCAAGGCTTGCCATTCACGGGTTTGCGGGTTGTTGCTGGACATACCGATCTCCTAGACTTTTCAGTGAAGGGCGCGCCTGGAGGGCGTGATCCCCGTAAATGACGGCCGTCATTTACGGGGATCACGCCCTCCAAGGGCGCGCCCGGCGCATCAGACGGCGAAGAGCAGGAATTCCCGCTCCCACGAACTGATCACGCGCTTGAAGTTTTCATGCTCGGCCCGCTTGACCGCGACGTAGCCCGTGATGAATTTTTGCCCCAGGTATTTCTCGATGGTCTTGCTGTTTTCCATGCGTTCCAGGGCGTCTTCGATGGTCAACGGCAGACGCAGGTTGCGTCGCTCGTAACCACGGCCCACCACCGGCGCGCTCGGGTTATGGCCTTCGACCATGCCGATGTAGCCGCACAACAGGCTGGCGGCAATCGCCAGGTACGGGTTGGCGTCGGCGCCCGGCAGGCGGTTTTCCACGCGGCGGTTCTGCGGGCCGGCATCCGGGACGCGCAGGCCGACAGTGCGATTTTCTTCGCCCCATTCCACGTTCACCGGCGCCGAGGTATCGGGCAGGAAGCGGCGGAACGAGTTCACGTTGGGGGCGAATAAAGGCAGCAATTCAGGGATGAATTTCTGCAGGCCGCCAATGTGGTTGAGGAACAGTTGGCTCATGGTCCCGTCTTCATTGGAGAAGACGTTCTTGCCGGTGGCGATGTCGATGATGCTCTGGTGCAGGTGCATCGCGCTGCCGGGCTCGCCGGTCATGGGCTTGGCCATGAAGGTGGCGGCCACGTCGTGCTTGAGCGCGGCTTCGCGCATGGTGCGCTTGAACACCAGGATCTGGTCGGCCAGGGACAGGGCATCGCCGTGACGGAAGTTGATTTCCATCTGCGCGGTGCCGTCCTCGTGGATCAGGGTGTCGAGGTCCAGTTCCTGCAGTTCGCACCAGTCGTAGACGTCTTCGAACAGCGGGTCGAATTCGTTGGCCGCTTCTATAGAGAAGGACTGGCGACCGGTTTCCGGGCGGCCGGAGCGGCCAATCGGCGGTTGCAGCGGGAAGTCCGGGTCTTCGCAGCGCTTGGTCAGGTAGAACTCCATCTCCGGCGCCACGATGGGCTGCCAGCCGCGGTCGGAATAGAGCTTGAGGACTTTCTTGAGCACGTTGCGCGGCGACAGCTCGATCGGGTTGCCTTGCTTGTCGTAGGTGTCGTGGATCACCTGGGCGGTCGGCTCGATGGCCCACGGCACCAGAAATACCGCGTTCTGGTCGGGGCGGCAGATCATGTCGATGTCGGCCGGGTCGAGCAATTCGTAATAGATGTCGTCTTCGACATAGTCGCCGGTCACGGTCTGCAACAGAACGCTTTCGGGCAGGCGCATGCCTTTTTCGGCAATGAACTTGTTGGTCGGCGAGATCTTGCCCCGGGTAATACCGGTGAGGTCGCCAATCATGCATTCGACTTCTGTGATCTTGTGGTCTTTCAACCAATCGGTGAGCTGGTCGAGGTTGTTACTCATAAATGCCTCTGGGCTGGGTTTCCTGGCATCCATTAAAGGCCAGGCGTTGGTTGACGCAGCATCCGCGTCGTTTTTTCATTCAGGGTAGGAGCTTACCTGCCATTTGCCCATGGGTTGCATTCCTCAGGCCAAAGTTGTGCAGAATCACGATCGGCACAGCGGATGAGGGCAGGTCAGTGGCGTAGGAGATGGCAAAAAGGAGATCGGCCGGGCCGTCAAGAATATTGGCCGGTGCCTGGGCATTCACACGGGGCGAACGAGCTGCGGACAAAGCCTGGCTGGAGCAGGCGCAGACGCCGATTGGCGGCAGGTGAAACATGAAGCACCCCGGTATTATTGCTGTTATGGGTTTGAATCGAGCTTAGCCTTGTTCATTTTTTTACACAACACCCCCGTAAAAAATCCTACACGGCCCGCTCAAGCCTGCAGGTCCCAAGCCCCTCAAACCCAAAAAATCGCCCCAAAACCCCGCAAAAAAGGCTTCGTGGCGCTTTTTTAGGGCAAAAAATGCCTCGCTTGACTTCGGCAGGCCGTTCGGGTTGACTGAAACCAGAAAAGATCAATGATTGATATTTTTAACAACAAAGGTGTTGCATCATGTCGGTACCCCCGCGTGCCGTTCAGCTTAACGAAGCGAACGCGTTCCTTAAGGATCATCCTGAGGTTCTGTACGTAGACCTTCTAATTGCGGATATGAATGGTGTGGTGCGCGGTAAGCGCATCGAACGCACCAGCCTCCACAAGGTTTACGAGAAGGGCATTAACCTGCCTGCCTCTTTATTTGCCCTGGATATCAACGGCTCTACGGTGGAAAGCACCGGCCTGGGCCTGGACATCGGTGATGCTGACCGAATCTGTTATCCAATCCCCGACACCCTGTGCAATGAACCCTGGCAAAAGCGCCCTACCGCGCAACTGCTGATGACCATGCACGAACTCGAAGGTGAACCTTTCTTCGCCGATCCGCGCGAAGTGCTCCGCCAAGTTGTTACCAAGTTTGACGACCTCGGTCTGACCATCTGCGCCGCCTTCGAGCTTGAGTTCTACCTGATCGACCAGGAGAACGTGAACGGCCGCCCGCAACCGCCCCGCTCGCCGATCTCCGGCAAACGCCCGCACTCGACACAGGTCTACCTGATCGACGACCTCGACGAATACGTCGATTGCCTCCAGGACATTCTGGAAGGCGCCAAAGAGCAAGGCATCCCGGCGGACGCCATCGTCAAGGAAAGTGCCCCGGCGCAGTTCGAAGTGAACCTGCACCACGTCGCCGACCCGATCAAGGCCTGCGACTACGCGGTACTGCTCAAGCGCCTGATCAAGAACATCGCCTATGACCATGAGATGGACACCACCTTCATGGCCAAGCCTTACCCAGGCCAGGCAGGCAACGGGCTGCACGTACACATCTCCATTCTGGACAAGGACGGCAAGAACATCTTTGCCAGCGAGGATCCCGAGCAGAACGCCGCATTGCGTCACGCGATCGGCGGTGTGCTGGAGACCCTACCCGCCCAAATGGCGTTTCTGTGCCCCAACGTCAACTCCTACCGTCGTTTCGGCGCACAGTTCTACGTGCCGAACTCACCGTGCTGGGGCCTGGATAACCGCACCGTGGCGATTCGCGTACCGACTGGCTCGTCCGATGCCGTGCGTATCGAACACCGCGTGGCAGGCGCCGATGCCAACCCTTACCTGCTGATGGCCTCGGTATTGGCGGGCGTGCACCACGGCCTGACCAACAAGATCGAGCCGAACGCTCCGGTGGAAGGCAACAGCTACGAGCAGAACGAGCAAAGCCTGCCGAACAACCTGCGCGATGCCCTGCGCGAGTTGGACGACAGCGAGGTGATGGCCAAGTACATCGATCCTAAATACATCGATATCTTCGTCGCCTGTAAGGAAAGTGAGCTGGAGGAGTTTGAACACTCCATCTCCGACCTTGAGTACAACTGGTACCTGCATACCGTGTAAGCGGTGGTAGCTGTCGAAGGAACGCCGCTGGCTTTGGTCCGCGGCGTTTTTTTATGGGTTTATTTTGGGAAACCGGGTTGGCCTCATCGCAGGCAAGCCAGCTCCCACAGTGGATCGCATTTCAAGGCTTGAACTCGGTCAAATGTGGGAGCTGGCTTGCCTGCGATAGCGGCCTGGCAGACAACACAACCTTCCTGCTCATACAATGCCCGCTGCCTTGTAGGAGACATCCATGACCACCCGCCCCGCCACTGTTCGCAAACCCCGCGCCCGCAGCCAGGCCCGGATCGATGCGATCCTCGACGCCGCCCGCACCTTGCTGGCCGCCGAAGGCGTGGCCAGTTTGTCGATCTACAGCGTGGCCGAACGGGCACAGATTCCGCCGTCGTCGGTGTACCACTTTTTCGCCAGTGTGCCGGCATTGCTGGAGGCGTTGACCGCTGACATTCACGCGGCCTTTCGCGCCGCCATCCAGGCGCCCATCGAGCATGAATCTCTCAAGCATTGGCGCGACCTGTCCTACATCGTTGAACAACGCATGCTCAGCATCTACAGCAACGATGCCGCGGCGCGCCAGTTGATCCTGGCCCAGCACGGGTTGACCGAAGTGACCCAGGCCGATCGCCAGCATGATCTGGAATTGGGCGACTTGATGCTGGCGGTGTTCAATCGCCACTTTGAAGTGCCAACGCTACCGAGCGATGTGGATGTGTTTGCCCTGGCGCTGGAGTTGAGCGACCGCGTGTACGCGCGCTCGGTGCATCAGCATGGGCTGATTACGCCGCGCATGGCGGAGGAAGGGATGCGGGTGTTTGATGCGTATGTGGGGCTTTATTTGCCGGCCTACCTGCCCAAGCGCTGATCGTTCCCACGCTCTGCGTGGGAATACATCCCGTGACGCTCTGCGTCACCTTTGGCACAGCGGGACGCGGAGCGCCCCAGGCGGCATTCCCACGCAGAGCGTGGGAACGATCAGGACAGTGCCAATCACAACTTGGCAATCGACACCTCAGTGGACTTCACAAAAGCAATCACTTCACTGCCGATCACCAGCTCCAACTCCTTGACCGAACGGGTGGTGATCACCGAAGTGACAATGCCGGACGCGGTCTGCACGTCAATTTCCGACAGCACATCGCCGACCACGATTTCCTTGATGGTGCCTTTGAACTGGTTACGCACGTTGATGGCTTTAATCGTCATGATGTTTTTCCTGTGTGAGTTATTGAGCCCAACGCAATTGCGTCGGCAGCGGTGAAACAGGTTCGGGTTCCGGTGGAGAACCGGGGAGCGACAGCACGCGGTTGAGTACTTCGGCTTCCAGCGCGGCCAGGCGGTGTGAACCACGGGCCCGTGGGCGTGGCAGGTCGATGGTCAGGTCGAGGCCGATTTCGCCGTTTTCAATCAGAATCACGCGGTCGGCAATCGCCACGGCTTCGCTGACGTCGTGGGTCACCAGCAACACCGTGAAACCGTGCTTGCGCCACAGGTTTTCGATCAGTTGCTGCATCTCGATGCGGGTCAGGGCATCCAGTGCGCCCAGCGGCTCATCAAGCAGCAACAGGCGCGGCTGATGGATCAACGCCCGTGCGAGTGCCACGCGCTGTTTCTGGCCGCCGGACAACGCCGCCGGCCATTCATTGGCGCGCTCGGCCAGGCCGACCGCTTCCAGGGCTTCCAGCGCTTTGGGGCGCCAGTCGCCCTTGAGGCCCAGGCCGACGTTATCGATGATCTTTTTCCAGGGCAGCAAGCGCGCTTCCTGGAACATCAACCGTGTATCTTCAATCGCCTCGTGCAGCGGCGCGGAGCCGGCCAGCAGCTCGCCGCCACTGGCTTTGTCCAGCCCCGCCAACAGGCGCAGCAAGGTACTTTTGCCGCAACCACTGCGGCCGACCACGGCCACGAACTGCCCTGCGGGAATATGCAGGTCGATCTCTTTGAGCACTTCGCGGGTACCAAAGGCCTTGCGCAATTTGCGCACCGCCAACGGGATACCCTTCAACAAGCGCGGAGGTTGTTGAGCGGTCATGCTGCACCTCCTTTGACTTGATACGCCGGGTGCCAGCGCAGCCACACACGTTCCAGCCCACGGGCTGCCAGGTCGGCCAGTTTGCCGAGGATGGCGTACATGACGATGGCCAGCACCACCACGTCGGTTTGCAGGAATTCACGGGCATTCATCGCCAGGTAACCGATGCCGGAACTGGCCGAGATGGTTTCTGCCACGATCAGCGTCAGCCACATGAAGCCCAGGGCAAAGCGCACCCCCACCAGGATCGACGGCAGCGCGCCCGGCAAGATCACTTGCCAGAACAGGCTGAAACCGGACAAGCCATAGCTGCGCGACATCTCTACCAGCGCCGGGTCGACATTGCGGATGCCGTGGTAAGTGTTCAGGTAGATCGGGAACAAGGTGCCCAGGGCCACCAGGAAAATCTTCGCGGTCTCATCAATGCCGAACCACAGGATCACCAGCGGAATCAGCGCCAGGTGCGGCACGTTGCGGATCATCTGCACGGAGCTGTCGAGCAAGCGTTCGCCCCACTTCGACAAGCCGGTGATAAAGCGCAGGGCCAGACCGATGCTGCCACCGATCACAAAGCCCAGGCCGGCGCGCCAGCCGCTGATGGCCAGGTGAGTCCAGATTTCGCCGCTGACCACCAGGTTCACCCCGGCTTCGATCACCGCACTCGGCGCTGGCAGAATGCGCGTCGACAACCAACCCGCCGACACCGACAACTGCCACACCGCCAGCAATAAGATCGGCAGCACCCAGGGCGCCACGCGATGGCTGATTTTTTCTAAGTCCATAACGGCGCCTCAGCTCTGCGACGCAGCTTTGGGAAGGATGTCGTTGGCGACCATCTCGCCGAACGGGCTGACGTAGCCGGCGCTTTTGGGCAGCTCGGGACGTTCGATATCCAGGTGCGGGAACAACAGCTCGGCGACCCGATACGACTCTTCCAGATGTGGATAACCGGAGAAGATAAAGGTATCGATACCCAGGTCCGCGTACTCCTTGACCCGCGCCGCAACCGTTGGGCCATCGCCCACCAGCGCCGTCCCTGCGCCGCCACGCACCAGGCCGACGCCGGCCCACAGGTTGGGGCTGACTTCCAGGTTGTCACGGCTACCGCCATGCAAGGCTGCCATGCGTTGCTGGCCCACCGAATCGAAACGCGCCAAAGACGCCTGGGCGCGGGCGATGGTCTCGTCGTCCAGGTGGGAGATCAGTTTGTCGGCGGCTTTCCAGGCTTCGTCGTTGGTTTCGCGCACGATCACGTGCAAGCGAATACCGAAGCGCACCGTGCGCCCCAGCTTTGCGGCTTTGGCGCGTACCTGCGCGATCTTTTCCGCGACGGCTGCCGGCGGCTCGCCCCAGGTCAGCACCATCTCCACCTGTTCGGCCGCCAGGTCCTGGGCGGCGTCGGAGGAACCGCCGAAATACAGTGGCGGGCGTGGCTGCTGAATCGGCGGGTAGAGCAATTTGGCGCCTTTGACGCTGATGTGCTCGCCGTCGTAGTCCACGGTCTCGCCTTCCAAGACACGGCGCCAGATGCGGGTGAATTCCACCGACGCCTGGTAGCGTTCTTCATGGCTCAAGAACAAACCGTCGCCAGCCAGTTCTTCCGGATCGCCACCGGTGACCAGGTTGAACAGCGCACGACCGCCAGACAAGCGATCCAGAGTCGCGGCCTGACGCGCGGCCACGGTCGGGGAGATGATCCCGGGGCGCAGGGCAACCAAAAATTTCAAGCGCTGGGTCACGGGGATCAGCGAGGCTGCCACCAACCACGAGTCTTCGCAGGAGCGACCCGTAGGGATCAACACCCCGCCGAAACCCAGGCGGTCGGCAGCCTGGGCCACTTGTTGCAGGTAACCGTGGTCGACAGCGCGGGCGCCTTCGGCGGTGCCAAGGTAATGACCGTCGCCGTGGGTGGGCAGGAACCAGAAAATATTGAGGCTCATGGAGTTGTCTCCTGAATGAAGTCAGATTACGGCGCTTTGGCAACCGCGGCGGGTGGCGTCCAGATCACGTCCTTGATGCTCAAGGGCTTGGGGATCAATTTGAGTTGGTAGAAGCTGTCGGCGATTTTCTGCTGGGCGGCGACCACTTCCGGGGTCAAAAACAGCGCGCCATAGCCCTGGCGTTTCACCGAAGTGAGGGTGATATCTGCCGGCAGGCCGAGCAGTGGGGCGACCTGCTCAGTCACTTCCTGCGGGTTGGCCTTGGACCATTCGCCTACCGCACGCACCTCTTCCACCAACGCCTTGATCACTTGCGGGTGTTGCTCGGCGTAGGGCTTGGTGGCCAGGTAAAACTGATGGTTGTCGGCAATCCCGGTGCCGTCTCGCAGGGTGCGCGCTTGCAGTTGCTTCTCGGCGGCGGCCTGGTAGGGGTCCCAGATCACCCAGGCGTCCACGCTGCCACGCTCGAACGCGGCACGGGCATCGGCGGGCGGCAGGAACACGGTCTTCACGTCGGTGTAGTTGAGGCCGGCGTCTTCCAGGGCACGCACCAGCAGGTAGTGCACGTTGGAGCCTTTGTTGAGCACGACCTTTTTACCCTTGAGTTCGGCCACCGATTTGATCGGCGAGTCCTTGGGCACCAGGATCGCTTCGCTGGTAGGCGCGGGTGGTTCGTAGGCGACATAGAGCAGATCGGCGCCAGCCGCCTGGGCGAACACCGGTGGGGTTTCGCCGGTAACGCCGAAGTCGATGGAGCCGACGTTCAGGCCCTCGAGCAATTGCGGGCCACCGGGAAACTCGGTCCACTGCACCTGCACACCTTGGGCGGCCAGGCGTTTTTCCAGGGTGCCCTTGGCCTTGAGCAGCACCAGGGTGCCGTACTTCTGATAACCGATCCGCAAGGTCTCGGCGGCGTGGGCTTGAACGATGGCGCCGAAGGACACAGCCGCAGCAAAGAGTGCGACCAGACCACGACGCAAGATGACAGTGCGCATGGCGCTCTCTCCAACTGTGCGATTAGGGTTTTGGCTGCACCTGCTTGGCCGTTGTCGGCTGAGTAAGGTGAGGGTTTCCAGCTTTTCGGGGTGAGGCTCAGATGCTCCAGCGAGCACTCAACAAACGTTCATTCAATACGTCAGGGTCCAGCGGTTTTGGCCGGCGCGCCATGGCGCTGTAGAGCTGCTCCAGGGCTTCGTGCAAACGTTGCTCGAGTACCGGCACCAACTGCGCCTGTACGCTGCCTTCGCCATAGGCGATCTGGCTGTCTTCGGCAAAAATACCGTGGAGCAATTCCTGAGCCTTGAGCGCCGACAGCACCGGCTTCAGGGCGTAGTCCACCGCCAGCATGTGGGCGATGCTGCCGCCGGTCGCCATCGGCAGCACCACCTTATGGGCCAACGCACGCTCCGGCAGCAGGTCCAGTAGGGTCTTCAACGCCCCGGAAAACGACGCCTTGTACACCGGCGTGGCGATCACCAGGCCGTCGGCATTGGCGACTTGTTGCAGCAGGTCAATGACCTTGGGGCTGTCGAAGCGTGCGTGCAGCAAGTCTTCAGCCGGGAAGTCCCGTACCTGGTAACTCACCACTTCCACGCCCTGCTGTTGCAGCCACTGACGAGTTTTATCCAGCAAGACCCCAGAGCGGGAACGCTGGCTGGGACTGCCTCCAAGTGTTACGACCAGCATGCAGGAGATTCCTTGAGCAAGTGTCGGCGGTTCGCTGTGCGGCGATGGCGCCAAGATGGGATAGACCTTATCAGCAGATTTATATATCTATAAATCTTATTTATTCATTTGTTTATTCCACAAATGCATAAGTGTTTAATCAATCGCCAGGCGAAAAAAAAGGCCGTCGAAACGGCCTGAAAACCCCTGCTGTGTGAGACGGTTTGCAACTTGATGCCTTTGCTGTTCATGAGGCCACCATCGCGGGCAAGCCCGGCTCCCACAGGGGAATGCGGTCAACTGTGGGAGCCGGGCTTGCCCGCGATGGCGATATTCGCCTTAACGATTGGGTTGTGGGGTAAGACGCAGGTACGGCTTCACCGCGCGATAGCCCTTGGGAAAGCGTTTCTTGATCTCTTCCTCGTCCTTTAGCGACGGCACGATCACCACTTCATCCCCATCCTGCCAGTTGGCCGGCGTCGCCACCTTGTGGTTGTCGGTCAGTTGCAGGGAATCGATCACCCGCAGGATTTCATGGAAGTTACGCCCGGTACTGGCCGGATAGGTGATGGTCAGGCGGATCTTCTTGTTCGGGTCGATCACGAACAAGGAGCGCACGGTGAGGGTATCGCTGGCATTCGGGTGGATCAGGTCGTAGAGGTCCGAGACCTTGCGGTCTGCATCGGCCAGGATCGGAAAGTTGACCACGGTGTTCTGGGTCTCGTTGATGTCTTCGATCCACTTGTGGTGCGAGTCCACCGGGTCTACTGACAGGGCGATGGCCTTGACCCCACGCTTGGCGAATTCATCCTTGAGCTTGGCGGTGAAGCCCAGTTCGGTGGTGCACACCGGCGTGAAGTCCGCCGGGTGGGAAAACAACACTCCCCAGCTGTCGCCCAGCCATTCATGGAAACGAATCTTGCCGGCGCTGGAATCCTGTTCGAAGTCGGGGGCGATGTCGCCCAGTCTTAGGCTCATGGTA
This sequence comes from Pseudomonas sp. PA-4-8C, assembly GCF_021606625.1. Classification (NCBI taxonomy): domain Bacteria; kingdom Pseudomonadati; phylum Pseudomonadota; class Gammaproteobacteria; order Pseudomonadales; family Pseudomonadaceae; genus Pseudomonas; species Pseudomonas sp. PA-4-8C. The sequence goes on along the minus strand of NZ_WKCD01000017.1, from coordinate 26,192 downwards.
TGGCTCCTGGTGAGTGCTTATGGAGCCCACTGTGCATGGATTTCTGCTGATTTAAAAAGAATAAATATCGATTTATCTAGACGATAAAGGAATATTAAAAATCAGTTCATTGGACTTGGGAACGGCCTGAGGCCAACATCGCTTTCAAGGTTCGAGAAGGCCTTGAGACGCTGCAAAAAAGAGGGGTTCAGGAAGGGCTTGCGGGGGTTGAGCCCGACTTGAACAGCAAGACACCTTGCCCGGCATTGCGCCGGGCAAGGTTTTACAGTCTTACAACAGCGGGATCGAGTAGCTGACGATCAAGCGGTTTTCGTCCTGGTTACGCGCGCTGGCGATGTCGCTGCGCCACATAGCGTTTTTCCACGCTACGCCGACGTTCTTCAGCGGACCTTCCGGTACAACGTAGGCAACAGTGATGTCACGTTCCCACTCGGACTGGCCGGTGAACTCGGTACGGTTGCTGGAGACGGTGTCGATATGGTCGCCCTTCAGGTAAACCACACCCGCGGTCAGGCCAGGTACGCCGACTTTGGCGAAGTCGTAGGAGTAGCGAGCTTGCCAGGTACGCTCGCCGGCACGGGCGAACTTCTGGATCTGCATGTCGGTGGTGATGTAAGCCGACGAGCCGTCACCCTGGTTCAGCCAAGGGAAGTCGCTGCTGCCGTTGCTGACCTGATAACCGCCACCAAAAGTGTGACCGGCTACCGAGTACAGGAACAGGCCGCTGTACAGGTTGTTGTCGACTTTGCCACGGCCGGAGTTCACGCCGCCGTAGTTGCCCGTCGAGAAGTAAGCGGACTGGTTGCCGTTGTTACCATCGTCGGAGCTGTTGAAGTAGCGCAGGTCAGACTTCAGCACGCCCGGGCCGATAGCCCAGTTGTGGGTCAGGCCCAGGAAGTGTTGCTTGTAGAAATCTTCCAGGTTGCCGTAGTAGTACTGGGCGGTCAGATCCTTGGTGATCTTGTAGTCGCCACCGGCGTAGTAGAACTTGTTGCTCGAACGCCAGTTCACGCCACGGCTGTTGGCGCCGGAGATGGACAGGCTTTCGTTGTTGCTGGAGTTACGGCCCTTGGCTTTTTCGATCTGGCCGGCAACCAGGGTCAGGTCCTTGATGTCGCTGGAGGTGATCTGGCCACCCTGGAAGGTCTGCGGCAGCATACGACCATCGTTGGTGACGATGACCGGCAGCTTAGGCTGCAAGGTACCCAACTTCAGTTCGGTCTGGGAGATCTTGGCCTTGGCGGTCAGGCCCAGGCTCGAGTAGTTATCAACGGCTTCGCCATTGGACTTGCTCGGGAAGATGGTGCCGCCGTAGGAGCTGGCAGTCGCGCCGTTGGTGCCGCCGCCCGAATCCAGGCGAACGCCCAACAGGCCGATAGCGTCGAGACCGAAGCCAACAGTGCCTTGGGTGTAACCGGAGATGAAACGCAGATCGAAGCCTTGGCCCCATTCTTCGTTGCGGCTCGGGTTGGCCGTGCCTTCGCGGTTATCGGTGTTGATGTAGAAGTTACGCAGGCCCAGTGTGGCCTTGCTGTCTTCGATGAAACCGGCAGCGCCTGCTTGCTGGGCGATTGCGCCCAACGTTACAGCCACAGCCAAGGTGGACTTCTTCATGTACCGCTCCTCTCATTTCTAATTTTTGTATTTCTTTGGTCTCGGGTCTGACGCCCTCGATCCACAGATGCGCGATTAGCGCCAGATAGTGACTACCAAGTCAATCGTAACCTTGTGTGTCTACTACCTTCGTCTAATCGCAGTTGATTTGGTCCCTGCAGGGTAATGAGTTTTTCATACACCCAAAAAGAATTATTTCATTCTTTTTCATACGATCCAGGAATAAGTCTTTCCGTGAAGCTGGCCGGTCAGGATAGACGCGCCGCTCCATAAGCTAATTCCTAAAGGGTATTTACTGGTGCCTTTTTAGATCGATTAGTGTGGTCGTACGGTTGCATACGTCACTCACGATCAAAAAGGCGACGCCATCATGGCCAAACGCACATCCTCCCGTCAATTTGTTACAGTTTTTGTATCGCTATTACTTTCTTTTGGTGTCAACGCCGCCGACCTGACGGTGGGCTACCAGACCGGCATCGATCCCAGCAAGGTTCCCCAGGCCGACGGCCTGTACGAAAAAGCCATCGGCGAAAAAATCGCCTGGCGCCGCTTCAACAGCGGGCCAGAGGTGGTCACGGCCATCGCTTCGGGTGATGTACAAATCGGCAACCTCGGCTCCAGCCCGCTTGCGGCGGCGGCGTCGCGCAACCTGCCGATTGTGGCGTTTATCGTATCGGCACAGATCAACGCTTCTGAAGCCCTGGTGGTGCGCAACGGCAGTGGCATCGACAACCCTCAAGACCTGATCGGCAAAACCATCGCCACCCCGTTCGTCTCGACCTCCCATTACAGCCTGCTCGGCGCGCTGAAACACTGGGGGTTGAACACCCAGCAAGTCAAAGTGGTGAACTTGCAGCCAGCCGAAATCGCCGCCGCTTGGAAGCGCGGCGATATTGATGGGGCTTTCGTGTGGTCGCCGGCCCTGGGCGAAATCCGCAAGACCGGCAAGACCCTGACAGACGCGGCGCAGGTGGGCCAATGGGGCGCGCCGACGTTTGAGGTGTGGGTGGCGCGCAAGGATTTCGCGGAAAAACATCCTGACGTAGTGGCCAGGTTCGCCAAGGTCACCCTGGATGCTTTTGCCGACTATGCCGCCCACAAAGACAGCTGGACGGTGGATTCCGAGCCGGTGCAAAAAATCGCCAAATTGACAGGTTCCAATGCCGACGACATTCCGGAGCTGTTGGCGGGCACAACGTTTCCGGATGCGCGGGCACAGCAAACCGCTGCGTTGCTCAAGGGCGGCACGGCGAAGGCGATTGGGGAGACGGCGAAGTTCTTGAAGGAACAGGGGAAGGTGGAGACGGTGCTGCCGGATTATTCGGCCTACGTGACCGATAAATTCATCCCAGAATAAAAGCGCGGTCCAGTGTGGGAGCTGGCTTGCCTGCGATGCCAGCAACTCGGTCCTTCAGATAAACCGAGGCGCCGCTATCGCAGGCAAGCCAGCTCCCACACAGAGCAGTAATCTTTTACAGGGCCTTTTCGAAGATCTTGGAGTTGCGCTGATAGTTGTACAGCGACGCCCGCGCCGACGGCAGGCGGTCTACGCTGCTCGGCACAAAGCCGCGTTCGCGGAACCAGTGGGCCGTACGGGTGGTGAGTACAAAGAGGGTTTTCAAGCCCTGGGCGCGCGCCCGGGTCTGGATGCGTTCGAGCAACACATCGCCGCGCGCGCCGTGGCGGTACTCCGGGTTCACTGCCAGGCACGCCAGCTCCCCCGCATCCGAATCCGCAATCTGATACAGCGCTGCGCAGGCGATGATCATGCCTTCGCGCTCGACCACGCTGAACTGTTCGATCTCACGCTCCAGCACTTCCCGCGAGCGGCGCACCAGAATGCCCTGCTCTTCCAGCGGGCTGATCAGATCCAGCAAACCGCCGACGTCTTCAATCGCCGCTTCGCGCACCAGTTCGAATTGCTCCTGGGCCACCAGCGTACCGCCGCCGTCGCGGGTGAACAGTTCAGTGAGCAAGGCGCCATCTTCGGCGTAACTGACGATATGGCTGCGCCCTACTCCACCGCGGCAGGCTTCAGCAGCGGCATCGAGCAGTTCGGCTTGATAGTTGCTGCCCAGGCGTTGCAGGTGCGCAGGCACTTGTTGTGGGCGCAATTCACGCACCAGGCGACCGTTCTCATCGATCAGACCGGGATCGGCGCCGAACAGCAGCAACTTGTCGGCACCCAGGTCGATGGCGGCGCGGGTGGCGACGTCTTCGCAGGCCAGGTTGAAGATCTCGCCGGTAGGCGAATACCCCAGGGGCGACAGCAGCACGATGGAGCGTTCGTCCAACAGGCGGTTGATACCCTTGCGATCGACCCGGCGCACTTCGCCGGTGTGGTGGTAGTCCACGCCTTCCAGCACGCCGATTGGCCGCGCGGTAACCAGGTTGCCGCTGGCCACACGCAGGCGCGAGCCCTGCATCGGCGAGGACGCCATGTCCATGGACAAGCGCGCCTCAATGGCAATGCGCAGATGGCCAACCGCGTCGATCACACATTCCAGCGTCGCGGCATCGGTGATGCGCAAGCCTTCGTGGTAAGCCGGGGTAAGGCCGCGTGCTTCAAGGCGGGTTTCGATTTGCGGGCGCGAGCCGTGCACCAGCACCAGGCGCACACCCAGGCTGTGAAGCAGCACCAGGTCGTGGACGATATTGCCGAAGTTGGGGTGGTCCACACCATCGCCGGGCAGCATGACCACAAAGGTGCAGTCGCGGTGGGCGTTGATGTAGGGCGAAGCGTGACGAAGCCAATTGACGTATTCGGGCATAACACCTGGGCCTGTAATAAAAAGCAGCCAAATAAAGGATCAATCGTGAAAGCGCACAGCGGCTGATGGTTATCGTCGGAACAGGCTTGGCGACACGCTCACTCTCCTTATGTACGAATGGGCAAGGGTTAATTTATGCAGGTTTCAGGCAGTAGTGTTCGATCAGTTCCCGCAATAGACGCACTGTAGGCGTCAAGCGTGACATTTCAAGGTATTCGCCCGGCTGGTGGGCGCAGGCAATGTCGCCAGGGCCGAGCACCAGGGTTTCGCAACCGAGGCGCTGAAGATAAGGCGCTTCGGTGCCGAACGCTACTGCTTCGGCACGATGACCGGTCAAACGTTCCGCCACCCGCACCAACTCGGCGTCTTCGGGCTGCTCAAAGGGTGGCACTGCGGGGAACAACGGCGCGTAGTCGATCTTGACCTTATGCCGCTCGGCCACGGGTTCGAGCTTCTGGCGAATCGCGGCGCGCAGCACCTCGGGGTCCATGCCCGGCAGGGGTCGCAGGTCGAACTCCAGGGAGCACTGGCCACAGATGCGGTTGGGGTTGTCGCCGCCGTGAATGCAGCCGAAGTTCATGGTCGGCTGCGGCACGCTGAATTGCGCGTTGCGGTACTCGCGCTGCCAGGCCAGGCGCAGGCCGCGCAACTCGCCAATAGCGTCATGCATGGCTTCCAGCGCGCTGTGGCCCAAGCTTGGGTCCGACGAGTGGCCGCTGCGCCCGAGGATGTCGATGCGCTCCATCATCACGCCTTTGTGCAGGCGGATCGGCTTGAGCCCGGTCGGCTCGCCGATCACAGCTGCGCGACCCAGCGGGCGCCCCGCCTCGGCCAGCGCACGGGCACCGGACATGGAGCTTTCCTCGTCACAAGTGGCAAGAATCAACAGCGGCTGCTTGAAGGGTTGGTCGAGCAGCGGCAACACCGCTTCGATGATCAGGGCGAAGAAACCCTTCATGTCACAGCTGCCCAGCCCTACCCAGCGGCCATCGACTTCCGTCAGCTTGAGCGGGTCGGTTTTCCACAGCGCCGCGTCATACGGCACGGTATCGCTATGCCCCGCCAGCACCAGGCCACCGGGGCCGCTGCCGAAGCTGGCCAACAGGTTGAATTTGCCGGGGCTGACGTGTTGGATATCGATGGCAAAGCCCAGATCGCCCAGCCAAGCGGCGAGCAGGTCGATCACCGGGCGGTTGCTCTGGTCGAGAGACGCCTGGGTGCAACTCACCGACGGCGCGGCGATCAAGGCGGCGAACTGCTCTTTCATGGACGGTAACGGCATGCGCGGTCTCCCAACTTCCCGGATGAACCTCACTATAGAGGCATCTGTGCAACACAATAAACCGTTGCGGCGCGTTGCCGGGCTCAGTCCTGTACACTGCACGACCTTGGCAGCCACACTTTTCCCCGGCTGCGCTCCCGATCCTGGATTTTCCGGCCATGCAGAAAGAAACCGAAATCAAGCTACGCGTCAGCCGCGAAACACTCGCCGCGCTGCGTGAGCACCCGTTACTGAAAAAACGCAACAAAAGTGGCTGGGAACGCCGTGAGTTGATGAACCAGTACTTCGATACCCCCGAGCGCGACCTGGCCCAGGCCAAGGTTGCCCTGCGCCTGCGCAAGGACGGTGACGACATCATCCAGACCCTCAAGACCCGCGGCCAAAGCGTCGCCGGCTTGTCGGAACGCAACGAATACAACTGGGACCTGCCCAAAGCCAAGCTCGACGTGAAGAAACTCGATGGCGAGTGCTGGCCCGAGCAACTGGCCGAGCTGGACAAAAAGACCCTCAAGCCGATCTTCACCACCGACTTCGTGCGTGAACGCGCCGAGATCGCTTGGGGCCGTGGCAAGGCCAAGGTGGTGATCGAAGCCGCCCTGGACCTGGGCCACGTGGTGGTCGGCAAGCAGAAAGAAGAAATCTGCGAACTGGAGCTGGAATTGCGCGAAGGCGAACCGGCTGCCCTGCTGGAATTGGCTGCCGAGCTGGCCGCGACCCTGGCCCTGATGCCGTGCGACATCAGCAAGGCCGAACGCGGCTACCGCCTGTATGACGCCAGTAGCTATTCCCTGAGCTTGCCGGCGCCACAGATCCACGCCGAAATGCCATTGGACGACGCCTTCGCCGCGATCCTGTGGTACCTGCTGGGCAGCAGCCAGCGCCTGGCCGAGCAATACCGCTTCAATGGCCACTGGCGCCTGCTGCAAGACTGGGTCGAGAACCTCGGTGAATTGCGCGCCCTGATCGGCAGCCTCGGCCAGGCCGCGCCGCGCCAATCCACCAGCGAACTGCGCAGCGCCCTGGATGCGTTGCTGGAAGACTGGCGCCCGCTGGTCCAGGCCGGTGACGACGATGAAGACATCCGCAAAGCCGCGCCAGAGCAGTTCATCGAAGAGCTGCAAGACGTGCGGTGGGGCCTGTTCTCACTCAACCTCTCGCGCTGGTTGTTGGCTCGCACCTGGACAGCCGAACGTAACGTGCGTGGCAACCGCCAGGGCGCTGCGCAAATCACCAACTGGCTGCCACGCCTGCTGGCCGACGACGCCGTCGCCCTGCAACTGCAGCGCTACCAGCAACAGCCGGAAGACCTGGCCGAGCAACTGCCGCGCATCGAACGCATCCAGGCCTGGCTGCACCATGCGCGCCAGGTGGTGGACATTCCTGAACTGGACCGCTTGTACGGCGAGCTGAACAAGCTGGCACACCTGGCCAACCAGCCGATTACCGATGAATCGCTGGATGCGCGTATGCACCAGGCGATTGCGGTGTATCAGAACCGTGCCTGGAAGACCCTTCTGCGCCTGTAATACCGCTATCGCGGGCAAGCCCGCTCCCACATTTCCTGTGGGAGCGGGCTTGCCCGCGATGAGGCCCTCCCTGTCAGCGCAATACTGGCAGGCTGGTGGTGGACTTGATTTCCGACAGCGCCACAATCGAGTTGACCTCTTGGATGCCCGGCACCATCGACAACTTCTCGAAGAAGAACCGCTCGTACGCCTCGATATCCGAGGTGACGATACGCAGCAGAAAATCCACCGCTCCCATCAGCACGTAGCACTCCAACACTTCCGGAAAACCGCGAATCGCCTCGGTGAACTCAGTGAAATTGGAGCGACCGTGGGCGTTGAGTTTGACCTCGGCGAAAATCTGCGTGTTGAGCCCGATTTTCTTGCGGTCCAGCAGGGTGACCTGGCCGCGGATCACGCCCTCTTCCTTGAGCCGCTGAATGCGCCGCCAGCATGGCGACTGCGACAGGCCGACCTGCTCGGCAATCTGTGCGCTGGAGAGCGAGGCGTCCTCTTGCAGCAAGGCCAGGATGCGGCGGTCGTAGGCGTCCAACTCACTGTGCATAAACGTACCCGTTAATAGGCTGATCTTGAATTGATTGAGTCGATTTATCGCCAAACAGGCTCATCTTAGATAAGAAAACTCCCGAGGCGAATGTAAAAATTCCTCCAGTCGAATTTGGAGAGTCAGCATGCACGCCGTCGAAACCGCCTACCCTGCCACCCGCGTCGATGCGTGGGCGGCCAATAGCAGCCACTGCCGGGCGCACTATCACATCGTCGCCGAGGCCGAACCGGACGTGCTGTGCCGGGTGCTCAACTACTTCGCGCTGCAATTGCTCACGCCCACCCAGGTCAGCGCGAACCGGGAAGCCGACCTACTGAGCATCGATATCGTGATGACCGGCCTGAGCTGGCACCGCGCCCAGGTGATCGGTGAAAAGATTCGAAACCTGGTCAGCGTCTGCACCCTGGAGCTGTGGTCGGCTGATTCCGAGCGGCCCCAAGCGTTGGCGGCGATGGCGCAGTAAAAACCTGCAATACACGCGCAGGCAGGATCTTCAGCGGCTCGCTAGCCTGGGATTACACCCAAGCCGCCCAGGAAAACCTGCATGCCCGTCGCCGCTCACGATCACCCCTTGGAACTGCAGCAATTGTTGCCGGCGTTGGTCGAGCAAGGGCTGATCACGGCGCAGGCGGCGCAAAAGGTGGTGCCAGCGCCCGCCAGCCAGCACCCCCTGGAATGCATCGCAGCCCAGGGCCCTTGCCTGGAGACCTTGACCCAATGGCTGGCCCGGCAGGTCGGCCAGCCTTACCTGCACATCGACCCGTTGAAGATCGATGTGGCAGCCGTGGTGCCCTTGATGTCCCACGCCTTTGCCCAGCGCCACGGCATTCTTGCAGTCGCCGTGGATGCCCGCAGCGTAACGGTCGCCAGTGCCCAACCCCATATCACCGCCTGGGAAGCCGGGCTGTCCCAGGTGCTCAAACGCACGATCAAGCGCGTGGTTGCCAACCCCCAGGATATCCAACGCTGTATCAACGAATTTTACCGCTTGGCCAAGTCCGTCAGCGGCGCGGATCAAAAGATGACGGCGCCTGGCAATGTCGACTTGCTCAGCCTCGGCGCCAGTGACAAGGAGCCGGATGCCAACGACGCGCATATCGTCAACATTGTCGACTGGCTGCTGCAATACGCCTTTGGCCAACGAGCCAGCGATATCCATATCGAGCCCTGCCGCGACCAGGGTCGGATGCGCTTTCGCATTGATGGGCTGCTGCATGACGTCTATCAATTTCCCCCGCAGGTCACCATGGCCGTGGTCAGCCGCCTGAAAAGCCTGGGGCGAATGAACGTGGCCGAAAAACGCAAACCCCAGGATGGCCGCGTCAAAACCAGGAACCCTGCGGGTGTCGAAGTGGAATTGCGGCTTTCCACACTGCCCACGGCATTCGGCGAAAAACTGGTGATGCGAATTTTCGACCCACAGGTGCTGCTCAAGGACTTTGACCAGTTGGGTTTGTCCGACGCCGACCAGCAACGCTGGCACGCCATGACGCAACGCACCCACGGCATCATCCTCGTCACCGGCCCGACCGGCTCAGGCAAGACCAGCACCCTCTACACCACCCTCAGGCAACTGGCGACCCGTGAGGTCAACCTGTGCACGGTGGAAGACCCGATTGAAATGGTCGAGCCGGCCTTCAACCAGATGCAAGTCCAGCACAACATCGACCTCACGTTCGCCAGCGGCATCCGCGCCCTGCTGCGCCAGGACCCGGACATCATCATGATCGGCGAAATCCGCGACCAGGAAACCGCAGAGATGGCTATCCAGGCCGCGCTGACGGGGCACTTGGTGCTCTCGACCCTACATACCAACGATGCGCCCAGCGCCATCAGCCGCCTGCAGGAACTGGGCATTGCTCACTATTTGATCAAAGCCACGCTCATAGGCGTGATGGCGCAGCGCTTGGTGCGGGTTCTGTGCAGCCACTGCAAGCGCCCCGTGGGCCAGGAGGACGCTGGCGGCTTTGATGCTGTCGGCTGTGCGCAATGCCGTGACAGCGGTTATCGAGGCCGGGCCGGGCTGTATGAAATCATGCTCATGGACCCAGCCCTCCAGGCGCTGGTCACCCCGGGTGCGGACGTACAAGCCCTGCGCCGTGGGGCACTGGCGCAGGGCATGAGCAGCCTGCGCATGGCCGGCATCGAGAAAGTGAAAGCCGGCCTGACCACGATGACGGAGGTGTTGCGGGTCACGCCAGGGGATTCAGAAACAAATCCTTTGTTTGTTGGGCCATGAAACCGTCTTTATCCGTGACCAGACCGTTACAATCGGCCTAATGTCGTTCACTGACACCTCCAGATAGGGAATCGCTATGCAGATCGGAACCGTACTGCTTCTTTTCGTGGGCTTGGCCATCGCCATCCTGTTCATGGGGTTCAAAGTGGTGCCCCAGGGCTACCAATGGACCGTCGAGCGTTTCGGCCGCTACACCAACACCCTCAAGCCTGGCCTGAATATCATCATCCCGGTGATGGACCGTATCGGCCGCAAGATCAACGTGATGGAAAGCGTGCTGGATATCCCGCCTCAAGAAGTCATCACCGCCGACAATGCCACCGTGCAGATCGATGCCGTGTGCTTCTTCCAGGTGGTCAACACCGCCCAGGCCGCCTATGAGGTCAACAACCTCGAACATGCTATCCGCAACCTGCTGCAGACCAATATCCGCACCGTACTCGGCTCCATGGAGCTGGACGCCATGCTGAGCCAGCGTGACGGCATCAACGAAAAACTCCTGCGCACCGTGGATGAAGCTACCGCGCCGTGGGGCATCAAGATCACCCGTATCGAGATCAAGGACATCAGCCCGCCCGCCGACCTGATGGCCGCCATGTCCGGCCAAATGAAAGCCGAGCGGATCAAGCGTGCACAGATCCTCGAAGCCGAGGGCCTGCGGGCGTCGGCGATCCTGACAGCGGAAGGCAAGAAGCAGGCGCAGATCCTCGAGGCCGAAGGTAGCCGTCAGGCCGCGTTCCTGGAGTCCGAGGCGCGCGAGCGCCAGGCCGAAGCCGAAGCGCGGGCGACACAAGTGGTGTCCGAAGCCATTGCGTCGGGCAATGTGCAGGCGGTGAACTACTTCGTCGCGCAAAAATACATCGACGCCCTGGGCAAGCTGGCGTCGGCCAACAACAGCAAGGTCATCCTGATGCCGCTGGAAGCCAGCCAGGTGATTGGCGCCGTGGGCGGTATCGGCGAAATCGTCAAGGCAACCTTCGGCAACCAGAAAGGCTGAGGCCAACACCATGTGGGACTTTTTGCTGCATTTGTCGTTCTGGGACTGGTTGGCACTGGGCACCGTGCTGTTGATTCTCGAGGTGTTCGGTGCCGGAGGCTACCTGCTCTGGATGGGCATCGCCGCCGCAGCCGTGGGCGTGATCAAGTTCCTGTTCCCACCGCTGGGGCTGGAATGGCAACTGCTGCTGTTTGCGGTGTTGTCGATACTGACCGCCGTGTACTGGTGGAAACGCCAACGCAGCAGTGCCAAGGCCAGCGATCAACCGGGGTTGAATGAGCGCGGTTCAGAGTTGGTCGGGCGCACTTTCGTGGTGCATCAAGCCATTGTGGATGGTCGCGGCAAGGTCAAAGTCGGCGATGGCGTATGGATGGTCACCGGTGTCGACGCCCCCGTGGGCGCTCAAGTCCGCGTGGTTGGCCAGGATGGGGTGATTTTGAAGGTTGAAACTGTTTAGTCAGTGATGGAACTGGATCGGCTTAACTACAATCAAAACGTACAGATAACCCACCGGAGTCACCCATCATGCGTCTCAAATATGCTGTCGCAACCCTCGCTGTGCTTTCCCTACCTGTCGGCTCAGCCATGGCCGATAGCTTCTGGCGTAATGTCATCTCGTCGGGCGCCACCACTGGCTCGACTTACCTGACGTTCAAGGACCACAAGCTGGTGGTCGCCGCCCAAGACGACGCCGGCAGCTTCGTCGCCAGCGACGGCGGCATTCGCGGCCCGTACCTGGAAGCGGCCATGCAGAAGGTCCGCGCCGATAACCCTGGCCTTCAAGCCACCGATATGGAACTGGCTAACGCCATCCTGGCGAAGAATGCTGTAACCGAGTAACAACTGCCCTCATAAAAAATGCCGCTTTCTCAAGCGGCATTTTTTTGCCTGCTGCATGACGAATCGTTCATGGATGACAGGCTATATTCAGTCTCAGCATGCAACCATGCCCTACTGACACGTCTATTTTAATTGCCTACCTGAAACGGATGCCTTCTTCGTCATGAGCCAACAGCCCTTCCTGCCGTTTTCCAAACCGACCATTGATGAAGCCACCATCTCGGCGGTCGGCGATGTTCTGCGTTCCGGCTGGATCACCAGCGGGCCGAAGGTGCAGGCGTTCGAAGCACAGTTGTCGGAGTATTTTGGCGGACGTCCGGTGCGCACCTTCAACTCGGGCACCTGCACCATGGAGATCGCCTTGCGCATCGCCGGGATCGGGCCTGGAGATGAAGTTATCACCACGCCCATCTCCTGGGTTGCCACGGCCAACGTGATTCTCGAAGTCGGCGCCACTCCCGTCTTCGCCGACATCGACCCGGTGACGCGCAATATCGATCTGGCTCAGGTAGAAGCCGCGATTACCCCGCGCACCAAGGCGATCATCCCCGTCTACCTGGCCGGCTTGCCCCTGGATATGCCGATGCTCTATGCGCTGGCCAACAAGTACAACCTGCGCATTGTCGAAGATGCTGCCCAGGCCCTGGGTTCCAGCTGGGATGGAGAACGCATCGGCGCAACCGGCGACTTCGTGTCCTTCAGCTTCCAGGCGAACAAGAACATCACGTCGTCCGAAGGCGGCTGCCTGGTGTTGAACAATGCCGAGGAGGCCCGTCTGGCAGAGAAGTACCGCCTGCAAGGCGTCACCCGCAGCGGCTTCGATGGCCTGGATGTGGATGTGCTGGGTGGCAAGTTCAACATGACCGACATTGCCGCCGCCATCGGCCTGGGGCAATTTGCGCACATCGAGAAGATCACCGCCCATCGTCAGAACCTGGCACGGCACTACTTCAAATGCTTTGGCAGCGATTTCGAAGCCCAATACGGCGCGCAACTGCCGCCGGCCGACTTCGAAAACAGCAACTGGCACCTGTTCCAACTGGTATTGCCGGAGCGCCAGGATGGCCTGCCAGCCCGCGCGACGTTCATGGAACAGATGCAGGCCCACGGCGTGGGTATCGGCTATCACTACCCGCCGATCCACCTGCTGAGCCTGTATCGGGCACAGGGTTTCAAGGAAGGCATGTTCCCGGTGGCAGAGCGTGTTGGGCGTTTGATTGTGTCGTTGCCAATGTTCACGGCGATGACAGAGGCGGATGTGGAGCGGACTGTAGCGGCGGTTAAAGCTGTATTGAAAAGAGACTGATCACAACAAATCAACTGTGGGAGCTGGCTTGCCTGCGATGCTGGCACCTCGGTGTATCGGTGATACCCGGGTGATCCAATCGCAGGCAAGCCAGCTCCCACATTGATTTGTGTCGTTGTAACTATTGCGATTATTCGCCGATGGCGGCTTTGTAGCCGGCGGCATCCAACAGCTTGTCCAGCTCGGCCTTGTCGCTTGGCTTGAGCTTGAAGATCCAGGCGCCGTACGGGTCGGAGTTCAACAGCTCAGGACTGCCACTCAACTCTTCGTTGACAGCAATCACTTCGCCGGCAACCGGCGAGTAGATATCCGAGGCTGCTTTCACCGACTCAACCACACCCGCCTGGCCTTGCGCTTCAAAATTGGCACCCACCTCTGCCAACTCAACAAACACCACATCACCCAAAGCTTCCTGTGCATGGTCGGAAATCCCGACGGTCACGGTGCCGTCAGCTTCCAGACGGGCCCATTCGTGACTTTCGGCAAAACGCAGGTCGGCAGGGATATTGCTCATAGTCTGTGTCCTCAAGATGAAATGTCAGCGGCCTTCGGCCTGCCGGAATTGGTTAGATCAAGGTTTTGCCATGGCGCACGAAGGTCGGCTTGACCACTCGAACCGGATACCACTTGCCGCGGATTTCCACTTCGGCCCGGTCGGCAGTCGCCGTCGGCACACGCGCCAGCGCAATGGATTTGCTTAGCGTAGGCGAGAAACTACCACTGGTGATCTCTCCTTCGCCAACATTGGCGATACGAACCACCTGATGAGCGCGCAGCACACCCCGTTCTTCGAGGACGAGCCCCACCAGTTTGAACTGCACGCCGGCTGCCTTTTCTGCTTCCAGCGCGGCGCGGCCAATGAAGTTACGCTCGACAGGTTCCCAGGCGATGCTCCAGGCCATGTTGGCCGCCAGGGGTGAGACGGCCTGGTGAATATCCTGGCCATACAGGTTCATGCCGGCCTCCAGGCGCAAGGTGTCGCGCGCACCGAGGCCGATGGGGGAAATGCCAGCGCCTACCAAGTCGTTGAAAAAGCCCGGTGCCTGATCGGCCGGCAGCACGATTTCGAGGCCGTCTTCGCCGGTATAGCCGGTGCGGGCGATATACCAGTCGCCGTCGGCCCGGCCTTCGAACGGTTTGAGCTGATGGATCAGGATGCCACGGGACTGGGTCACCAGTTCGGCGATTTTCTGCCGGGCGTGGGGGCCTTGGATGGCGAGCATGGCCAACTCGGAGCGCTCATGCAGTTGCACTGAGTAGCTGCCCAGTTGCGCCTGCATCCAGGCCATGTCCTGGTCACGCGTGGCGGCGTTGACCACCAAGCGGTAACCGGTTTCGGTGCGGTAGACGATCATGTCATCCACCACCCCGCCCTGCTCGTTGAGCATGGCGCTGTACAACGCTCGGCCACAGCCGTGCAGTCGGTCGACATCATTGGCCAGTAGGTACTGGAGCCATTCCTTGGCCTGGGGGCCGGTGACATCGATCACGGTCATATGAGATACATCGAAGACCCCGCAGTCGCGTCGCACCTGATGGTGTTCTTCAACTTGCGAGCCGTAATGCAAAGGCATATCCCAACCGCCAAAATCGACCATTTTCGCGCCGAGGGCGAGATGCAGGTCATACAGAGGCGTACGCTGTCCCATGGGTTTCTCCTTCCGGGCTTGGCGAAGGCGCGCAGAGCTGCCACTTGCGCCGAACACCTTGTATTACAAGGCCCGCAGCCACATACAGCAGGTCGATCCGAAAGACGGAGCGCACCGAATGCCGCGCATTGTAGCCTCAAGCCGTAGGACTGGCACCTAACCGATTTGCCGAGCCGAGCGACGAATCAGCCCGATGACCGGCAACAAGCCGACCAGCACCAGGGTCAGCGCCGGCAAAGACGCCCGCGCCCATTCGCCTTCACTGGTCATTTCAAAGATGCGGACCGCCAGGGTGTCCCAGCCAAACGGGCGCATCAGCAAGGTGGCGGGCATTTCCTTGAGCACATCCACAAACACCAGCAGCGCTGCGCTCAACGTGCCCGGCAGCAACAATGGCAGATACACTTTGCAAAACAGTCGTGGGCCGCTCACCCCAAGGCTGCGTGCCGCTTCAGGCAATGACGGACGGATGCGCGCCAGGCTGTTTTCCAGCGGCCCGTAGGCCACCGCCAGGAATCGCACCAGGTATGCCAGCACCAGTGCCGACAGGCTGCCCAGCAGCAAAGGCTTGCCCGCCCCGCCCAGCCAGCCGGAGATCGGCACCACCAGCTCGCGGTCCAAGTAGCTGAACGCCAACATGATCGACACCGCCAGCACCGAGCCCGGCAAGGCATAGCCGACATTGGCCAGGCTGATACCGGAGCGAATCGCACGGATCGGCGCCAGACGGTTGGCAAACGCCAGTATCAACGCCACGCTGACCGTGATCAGGGCTGCGATCCCGCCCAGGTAGAGGGTATGGATGATCAGCCCGGTGTAACGCTCATCGAGGTCGAAGCGGCCACGCTGCCAGAACCACGTCACCAGTTGCAGCATCGGAATCACGAACGCACAGGCGAAAACCAGACCGCACCAAGCGCTGGCCGCCACTGCCTTGAATCCGCGCAGGTGGTACAACGCCTTGCCCCGCGGGCGCTCATTGCTCGGTCGGCTGGCCCCGCGCGCGCGTCGCTCGCCATACAGCACCAACATCACTACCAGCAGCAACAAGCTGGCCAACTGCGCGGCACTGGACAGGCTGAAAAAGCCGTACCAGGTTTTATAGATAGCGGTGGTGAAAGTGTCGAAATTGAACACCGAGACCGCGCCAAAATCCGCGAGTGTCTCCATCAGCGCCAGGGCTACACCGGCACCAATCGCTGGGCGCGCCATTGGCAATGCCACACGCCAGAACGCTTGCCATGGCGATTGCCCCAGCACCCGCGCCGCTTCCATCAAGCCTTTGCCCTGGGCCAGGAACGCGCTGCGCGCCAGCAGGTAGACATAGGGATAGAACACCAGCACCAACACGATGACCACGCCGCTGGTAGAGCGTACCCGCGGCAAGCGCAACCCGGTGCCGAACCACTCGCGCAGCAGGGTTTGCACCGGGCCGGCAAAATCCAGCAGGCCCACAAACACGAAGGCCAGCACATAGGCAGGGATTGCAAAGGGCAACATCAATGCCCAGTCGAGCCAGCGCCGCCCGGGGAACTCGCACAGGCTGGTCAGCCAGGCCAGGCTGACGCCCAGCAGCGTCACGCCCAGGCCGACACCGAGCACCAGAGTCAAGGTGTTGCCAAGCAAGCGGGGCATCTGAGTGTCCCAGAGGTGCGACCAGATCTGTGGATCGATGCTTTGCCAGGAGAGCAGCAGCACGCTCAGCGGCAACAGCACCAGGGCGGCGACGCTGAAAACCGGCAGGTACCAGCGACGTTGGGCGGGGTGGGCCAAGGAAAAGCTCTCAGAAAAATAAAAATGTTGAAGCGGCCACTAACCAATGTGGGAGCTGGCTTGCCTGCGATACAAGCACCTCGGTGTATCAGTGATACCGAAGTGATGCAATCGCGGGCAAGCCAGCTCCCACAGTTGAGCGGCGCAGCTTCAGTTCCAGCCAGCGCGATCCATCAGGCGGATCGCTTCGGCCTGGCGCTTGCCCGCCACTTCCACTGGCAAGGTATCGGCCACGAACTTGCCCCAGGTCGCCACTTCCGCCGATGGCGGTACAGCCGGGTTGGCCGGGAATTCCTGGTTGACGTCGGCGAAGATCTTCTGTGCCTCAGGCGTAGTCATCCACTCCACCAGCGCCTTGGCCGCTTCCGGGTGCGGCGCGTGCTGGGTCAGGCCGATGCCGGAGAGGTTCACATGCACGCCGCGGTCGCCCTGGTTCGGCCAGAACAACTTCACCGCCAGGTCTGGCTTCTGCTTGTGCAGGCGACCGTAGTAATAGGTGTTGACGATACCCACGTCGCATTGCCCGGCGTTGATGGCCTCCAGCACGGCGATGTCATCAGAGAACACGTCGGTGGACAGGTTATTCACCCAACCCTTGATGATTTCTTCGGTCTTGGCCGCGCCATGGGTTTCGATCAACGTGGCGGTCAGCGACTGGTTATAGACTTTTTTCGCCGTGCGCAGGCACAGGCGGCCTTCCCACTGCTTGTCGGCCAGGGCTTCGTAGGTGGTCAGATCGCCCGGTTTTACCCGGTCGGTGGAATAGGCGATCGTGCGCGCACGCAGGCTCAAACCGGTCCAGGCGTGGGCCGATGAGCGATATTGCAGAGGAATGTTCTTGTCGATGACAGGAGAGGTGAACGGTTGCAGGATGCCCATCTGCTCGGCCTGCCAGAGGTTGCCGGCGTCAACGGTCAGCAACAGGTCGGCGGTGGCGTTCTCGCCCTCGGCCTTGATGCGCTGCATCAACGGGGCTTCCTTGTCGGTGATGAACTTGACCTGTACGCCGGTCTTTTTGGTGTAGGCGTCGAACACGGGCTTGATCAGTTCGTCGATACGCGAGGAGTAGACCACGACTTCGTCGGCCGCCTGCACGGTGGTGGTGCCGATCAGGGTGAGTGCCAGGGCAGTCAGGAGGCGCTTGGGTGCCAACATGGGTGCGGTCTCTCATTTGCAAATGGAGGGCAAATGATAAGGACTCACATTTGGTAACGCTTGGTGGAGGCGTTACCAGATGTTGCACAGCCAGAATATGCGCTGGAGCTGACGGCCTCATCGCGGGCAAGCCCGGCTCCCACAGAGGGTTGTATTGTCAGGTCAGGGTTTGGCGAGTTCGGGGAGATCGCCTGTCAATCCCAGTGCTTGGCGCACAAACACGGCTTTGGCTTCGGGCATCTGGTCAACGATTTTCAAACCCGCGTTGCGCAACCAGCGCAGCGGCAGTTGATCGGCCTGGAACAAGCGTTCGAAGCCTTCCATCGCCGCCATCAGCGCCAGGTTGTGGGGCATACGACGTCGCTCGTAACGGCTCAGCACTTTCACATTGGCCAGGCGCTCGCCGCGCTCGGTCGCGGCCAGCAGCACTTCGGCCAGCACGGCCGCATCGAGGAAGCCCAGGTTCACGCCCTGCCCTGCCAACGGGTGGATGACGTGGGCGGCGTCGCCGATCAACGCCAGGCCTTCGGCCACATAACGTTTGGCATGGCGCTGGCGCAACGGTACGCACACACGCGGGTCGGCACTGATCACAGTGCCCAAGCGCCCCTCGAAGGCACGTTCCAGTTCGCGGCAGAAGCGTTCATCATCCAGCGCCATCAAGCGCTCGGATTCAGCGGGCGTGGTCGACCAGACAATCGAACACCAGTCTTCCTGCCCATCGCGCACCAGCGGCAGGAACGCCAGCGGGCCGGTGTCGGTGAAGCGTTGCCACGCGGTGCGCTGGTGCGGCTGGCTGCTGCGCACGCTGGTGACGATGGCGTTATGCAGGTAATCCCATTCGCGGGTAGGTGTACCGGTCAGGCGGCGCACGGCGGAGTTGGCACCGTCGGCGGCTACCACCAGGGGTGCGCGCAGCTTGCGGCCGTCGGCCAGGGTCAGCAACCAGTCATCGCCAGAGCGGCGCATCTGTTCCAGGCGTGCGTTGGCCAGCAGGCCGAGGTCGCAGTCATGCAGGCGATCAAGCAAGGCATCCTGCACCACGCGGTTTTCGACGATATGCCCAAGCACCTCGGCATGCACACTGGCCGCCGAGAAATGGATCTGCCCGGTACCGCTACCGTCCCATACCTGCATTTCGCCGTAGGGGCTGGCACGACGCTCTACGATGCCGTCCCACACGCCCAGGCGCTCAAGAATGCGCTGGCTGGCCGCCGACAACGCGCTCACCCGCGGTTCAAACGCCGCAGCCGGCTCAAACGGCTTGACGCTCAACGGGCTGCCGTCGAGCAGCAGCACCTGCAGGCCACTGCCCTGCAACGCCAGCGCCAGGGCGCTTCCGACCATTCCAGCCCCGACAATCAGCACATCTGCGCGCATGTCCATATTCAAGCCTTGTCTCGTGTGCGGCACAGGCCGCAAGTAAAGGTGTGGTCCGCTTCAAACATCGGAACGAGTGCCCAGGCCCATGGCCTGACGGGCGAACCAGCGTTTGGCCGGGGGCAACAGGTCGAGGCCGAGCAAGCCCATATTGCGGCCCAGCGCCACCAATGGCTGAGCACTGCCAAACAGCCGCGTGACCTGGTCGGAGAAGCCTACGGTGAGTTGCTGGTCCAGGCGCTGGCGCTCGCGATAGCCTTGCAACGTCGCCAGGTCACCCGGCACGTCCGGCCCGGCCAACAGGGCTTCGGCCAAGGCACTGGCATCGCGCAGGGACAGGTTGAACCCCTGCCCGGCAATCGGGTGCAGGCTGTGGGCGGCATTGCCGAGAACGGCCAGGTGCGAGCGCACTTGCTCTTCGGCTTCCACCAGGGTCAACGGGTACAGGTGACGGGCACCCACTTGTTTGAGAGTGCCCAGGCGATATCCGAACACACTCTGCAACTCGCTCAGGAAGCTACGCTCGTCAAGGCTGGCCAGGCGCTGAGCGTCCATGCCGATGCGGGTCCAGACCAGCGCGCAACGGTTGTCCGGCAGCGGCAGCAAGGCCATGGGGCCTTCATCGGTAAAGCGCTCGAACGCCTCGCCATTATGAGCTTCGCTCGGGGTGATGTTGGCGATCAGGGCGCTCTGGTTGTAGGGCCGGGTTTTCACGCCAATGCCCAGTTGCTCACGCAAGCCGGAACGGCCGCCATCGGCCAGTACCGCCAGGTCGCATTCCAGCACGGTTTCATCGTTGAGGGTCAGGCGATAGCCATCGGGCAGCGGCTCCATACGCGTGACTTCCGCCGGGCAGCGCCAGCTCACCACGTCCTTGTCCAAGCCTTGCCACAGGCATTGGCCGAGCCAGGCGTTTTCCACCACATAACCCAGGGCCGGCACGCCCTCCTCCATCGCGGACAAGCGCGCGGTGGAGAAACGCCCACGGTCCGACACGTGGATCTGCTTGATCGGCTCGGCGCGCCGGGAAATGGCTTGCCACAGGCCCAGCCGCTGGTAAATCTGGCGTGCGCCAAACGACAGCGCGGAAGAGCGCGCATCGTAGCTCGGCTGGTAGCCGTCGCCCGGTGCAAAGGGTTCGATCAGTATGATCTTCCAACCCCGAGCCTTGGCCCCGGCTTGCAATGCCAGGGCCAGGCTGGCCCCCACCAGGCCGCCGCCGACAATCGCCAGGTTGACCCGGCTCATCGGGCAGCCGCCATCAACGCTTCGATCTCGGCAACGGTCTTGGGCACACCGCCGGTCAGGATTTCACAGCCTTGCTTGGTCACTACCACGTCGTCCTCGATGCGCACGCCAATGCCACGCCATTTCTTTGCCACAGTCTGGTTGTCCGGGGAAATATAGATACCCGGCTCCACGGTCAAGGCCATGCCCACTTCCAGCACGCGCCATTCACCGCCCACTTTGTACTCGCCCACATCATGCACATCCATGCCCAGCCAGTGGCCGGCACGGTGCATGTAGAAGGCGCGGTAGGCTTCGCTGGCGATCAGTTCGTCAACGTCACCTTGCAACAACCCCAGCTTTACCAGGCCGGCGGTGATGACCTGCACGGTCGCCTCGTGGGCCTGGTTCCAATGTTTGTTCGGCGCGATCTGCTTGAAGGCGGCTTCCTGGGAGGCCAGCACAATCTCGTAGATCGCCTTCTGCTCGGGCGAGAACTTGCCATTGACCGGCCAGGTACGGGTGATGTCGCTGGCGTAGCAATCGATCTCGCACCCAGCATCGATCAGCACCAGGTCGCCGTCTTTGAGCACCGCGTCATTCTGCTGGTAATGCAGGATGCAGCTGTTGCGCCCAGCGGCGACGATGGAGCCATAGGCCGGCATTTTCGCACCGCCTTTGCGAAACTCGTAATCCAGCTCGGCTTCCAGGCTGAACTCATGCAGGCCGGCACGGCTGGCCTGCATCGCCCGTACATGGGCTGCACAGGATATTCGCGCCGCCTCGCGCATCACCCTCACTTCTGCCGCCGATTTATACAGGCGCATATCGTGAAGCAAATGATCCAGGGCAACGAATTCGTTCGGCGGCTGGGCGCCCAGGTGCGCTTTGGAACGGATCACGTTGATCCACTCCATCACATGCCGGTCGAACTCGGCATTGCTGCCCATGGCCGAGTACACGCGGTCGCGACCTTCGATCAGGCCGGGCAGGATGTCGTCGATATCGGTAATGGGGAATGCGTCGTCAGCGCCAAAGTCGCGAATCGCGCCCTCGGTGCCGGCACGCAGGCCGTCCCACAATTCGCGCTCGGCATTGCGCTCGCGGCAGAACAGCACGTACTCGCCGTGCTGGCGACCGGGCATCAGCACGATCACCGCTTCGGGCTCGGGGAAACCGCTCAGGTATTGGAAATCGCTGTCCTGGCGGTAAACATGCTCGACATCACGGTTGCGGATGGCCACGGCGGCGGCCGGCAGGATCGCGATGCTGTTGGGTTCCATCTGCGCCATGAGCGCCTTGCGGCGCCGGGTGTATTCCGCTTTGGGGATATGGATCATGGGCAGATGGGCTTCCTTTCTCAGTGCAGCGACGGCTTGGGCGCGGCGGGCTCAGCGGACTTGCGGGTCTCGGTGAACAGCAGCAGCGGCGCGACGCGCAGGTATTCCATGACTTCCATGTAGTCGCCTTCGCCGTCTTCGGATTCTTCCAGGGCGTCTTGCACCTGGGAGATGGCCGCCAGATCCTGCAGCACTTCCTTGGCGTCGGTGCTCAGCTCCAGGCCGCCGGCATTCACGCCGAAACCGTGGAGGAAACCCTGGCACCATTGGCCCAGCGCGGCAGCGCGATCAGCCAGCGGGGCGTCGTCGGTGGGCAGCAGCAGGACCACGGTGACGTCATCACCGGTCAGCTCGCCCTTGACCATTTCTTGCAGGCCGATCAGCGCGTTACGCACATTGTCGGTGGGTTCGATTTCCAGCAGCTCGGCCACATCGGCCAGCCAGTTGTCGGCATCAAAGCCGACACCGGTGCAACTGCGGCCCAACAGCACGCCGTGCAGTTCAGCAGGCGAGCATGGATGGCCGCTGGTGCTCAGCAGTTTGGAAAAAGCATCGTACGGGGAGTTCTGAATGGGCATGGTGAGCTAGGCGCCAGACGGCGCAATGTCTAGAATGGAGCGCTGTATCCTAGCACCGGCAGACGCACCAAGACTATCGAGGGCGTCAGATCGTTTATCCTGCAGTTGCCATTCATCAGACAAATCCAGTGGAACCCAATGGAAGACACCGACCTGCAAGCGCTGATGGCCAGACTCGAACTGCTAATTGATCGGGTCGAGCAACTTAAGAGTCAAAACGGACTCCTATTAGCTCAGGAAAAGACCTGGCGCGAGGAACGCGCTCACCTCATTGAAAAAAACGAAATCGCCCGGCGTAAGGTCGAATCGATGATTTCGCGCCTGAAGGCCCTGGAGCAAGACTCATGAGTTCAAGCAATAGCGTTACCGTGCAGATCCTCGACAAAGAATATTCGATCATCTGCCCCCAGGAAGAACGCAGCAACCTGGTGAGCGCTGCCCGCTACCTGGACGGCAAGATGCGCGAAATCCGCAGCAGCGGCAAAGTGATCGGCGCCGACCGCATCGCCGTAATGGCCGCGCTGAATATTACCCACGACCTGCTGCACAAGCAGGACCGCCCTGACGTGCAGGCCAGCGGCTCGACGCGCGAGCAGGTGCGTGACCTGCTCGATCGCGTGGATCTGGTGCTTTCCACCGATTCAGACACACCCAAGGGCTGATTGCCGAGCAGGTTTAAGGTATACTCGCCCCACTCCCTGGCGTGTTTGCCAGTCGGCGATGTCCCTGAGCCGATTCGCACTACCCTGGAAGTTGCACGTTGGGCTGGTGTGCATGTCCGCTAGACGGAAAGCCTTAAAGCCTACTGCTTCTTCCACCTTGAACTTTCGGGTTCAAGGGCTAAGTCGACAGCGGCTCTGTCGGGGAGCCTGAATTCCCAAACTCAATGCCAGTCTCCGGACTGGCATTGTTTTATGAGCCCAAAACCATGACCGAACCTGCGCCGCTATCTCGTCCGCACCTTCGACGCATGTTGCGCAAGGCCCGCCGCGCCCTCACGCCAAGCGAGCAGCGCCAGGCCGCTCACGGTCTTTACCGGCAACTGGCACAGCACCCACTGTTTCGCCGGGCCAAACATATCTCTTTATATCTGCCCACGGACGGTGAAATCGATCCGCGCCTGCTGCTGCGTGCAGCCCAGCGCCGCGGCAAAGCCACTTACCTGCCGGTGCTCAGCGCCTGGCCGCGCACCAAGATGGTGTTCCAGCGCGTACGGCCTGGGGATAAGTTGCTGCCCAACCGCTTTCGCATCCTTGAGCCTCGGGTCAATGCCCGTCGCCAACGCCAAGTCTGGGCGCTGGACCTGGTGTTGTTACCGTTGGTGGGGTTCGATGATCTGGGCGGGCGCCTGGGCATGGGCGGCGGGTTCTACGACCGCAGCCTGGCCTATCTTGCCCGCCGCCAGAGCTGGCGCAAGCCTACGCTGCTGGGGCTGGCCCACGAATGTCAGAAAGTCGAACGCCTGGCGCAGGCAAGCTGGGATGTGCCGTTGGTGGGAACGGTGACTGATAAGCAGTGGTATGTCGCACAAACGCCGCTGGAAACGGCGGCGCCTTAGTGAATGCTTGAGTTAACGCTTGAACGGTTGTGGCTGCTGCTGAGCCAGTTCAACCGGTGCATCGGTCTTGTTCGACCACAGGCTTTGGGCATAACCGGTGGTCACAACGCCCAGACCAAACAAAATAACCAAAATCCATAGTAAATCCGGCTTACGTTGCATCGATTGCCCCCCTTTCAGGCACCTCGTACACGATGACAACAACGTTCCAAAGTAGTCCGTTGCAGCTGCGTCAAGCTTAAAAGCGCGCATTCTGCGGTAACGTGAACCAACACGCAAACCTTGACGCCAACCGACTGTCGGTTTGTCACGGGATTGCCCGACAACTTACCCAACGCCTTTTTCAGGAGCCCAAAAATGGCCTACTGGCTGATGAAATCCGAGCCCGACGAACTCTCCATCAACGGTCTGGAAAAGCTCGGCGAAGCGCGCTGGGACGGGGTTCGCAATTATCAGGCACGCAACTTTTTGCGCGCCATGACCGTGGGGGACGAGTTTTTCTTCTATCACTCCAGTTGCCCGGAGCCAGGGATTGCCGGCATCGGCAAAATCATCCGGGCCGCCTACCCGGACCCCACTGCACTGGAACCAGAAAGCCACTATTTCGACGCCAAGGCTACAACGGAGAAAAACCCGTGGAGCGCAATCGACGTCGCGCACGTGCAAACCTTTCCCAAGGTGCTGGGCCTGGGCTACCTGAAACAGCAGCCCGCGCTGGCCGAGATGCCTTTGGTGCAAAAAGGCAGCCGGCTTTCGGTCATGGCCGTTACGCCCGACCAGTGGGCGACGATCATCAGTATTCTTTAGCTGAGCGACATCAAGTGCTGACGTCCATCGGAGAGAAATAATTATAACAAGACATTAGAAATTTAAAAAAGAATATAAAAAACTGTTACTTATGACAGTAGAAAGCTTCATCTCCACGAAGTCTAATGACTGCATAGAAATTGGCTACCGACAAAATTGGAGTAGTGGCAAATTTTTATGCTTTTTACTTAACGGAGATTGATCATGACGGACATACCGAAGTTGGATAAAGACGTTAAAAAAACTGAACACATTACTGCGAGCGCCCCAAGCACCACAGCAACCAAGATGACGGTAGAAGGCGGGTACGCCCCTTGGGGGTACAGTGGCAAGATCGAACTTGAGTACTCTCTTGTACCAGGCTCGTCGAAAATCTTAGTGAGGACTTTAAGATACTTTCTAGGAGCGTCATACCCACCGGAATATTCGAAATTTAGCATCGAACTATTTGGGGTAAGCCCCTTAGAGGTATTCCCAAGAGATATAAATACATGGAAGAGTTGGGGCTCGGAGGATGAAACAACCTCTAGAACCTTTACTGTTTTTTTCATTTTCCAGGCAATATCGGGAGGCCCCAGCGCAACCGATCGGAAAGTCATAACTCTGCCCATTTGAAA
The DNA here is from genome assembly GCF_021606625.1 of Pseudomonas sp. PA-4-8C. Taxonomy (NCBI): domain Bacteria; kingdom Pseudomonadati; phylum Pseudomonadota; class Gammaproteobacteria; order Pseudomonadales; family Pseudomonadaceae; genus Pseudomonas; species Pseudomonas sp. PA-4-8C. Next base: position 986 of record NZ_WKCD01000017.1, on the reverse strand, counting down.
GCGCCTATCGCCTGCGGCCGGCAAACTAGCCGCAGGCTTAGTTAATCTGCACTTATTGAATAATCAAGTTATTGAACAACAAATCTTCCACCACCGGCTTGCCGGTTTCATCGTTCATCACCTGCTGCGTTTGCTTCAACGCTTCCTGACGCAGCTTTTCCTTGCCTTCCACACTGCTCATGGTCTCGTTGGTCTGCTGGGTAAACAGCGCCACCAGTTGGTTGCGAATCAACGGATCGTTGGCCTTGACCAACTTCGCCGCTTCTTCACCGGTCACGCGCAGTGCAATGTCGGCCTTGTAGACCTTAAGTTTCGCGGTGCCATCCAGGCCGTAATTGCCCACGAATGGCGGGCTCAGGCTGATATAGCTGACCTTCGGCGCCTCGCCCTCTTTGGCTTCTTCGGCCTGGGCTGCCATCGGCAAGGTCAGGGCCAGCATCAACAGGATCCACGCTTTCACAGTTCATTCCTCGAATTCGGTTGCCGGGTAGCATAACGCTAGCAAGGCTGAGCACAAGCTTATGGGGGCTTATCAGGCGTGGGCATGCTCGTTGACCCACGGGCGTACCCTCCTACACTTATCGGCCACGACGCCAAAAGGAATAGTCCGATGAAAGCTGTGCTGTGCAAAGCCTTCGGCCCCGCCGAAACCCTGGTGCTGGAAGAGATCGCCAGCCCGGCGATCAAGAAGAATGAAATCCTGTTGAACGTGCATGCGGCCGGGGTGAATTTCCCGGACACGCTGATCATCGAAGGCAAATACCAGTTCAAGCCGCCCTTTCCGTTCTCACCCGGTGGCGAAGCGGCGGGCGTGGTCAGTGAAGTGGGTGAAAAAGTCAGTCACCTGAAAGTCGGCGACCGTGTGATGGCGTTGACGGGCTGGGGCAGCTTTGCCGAGCAGGTCGCGGTGCCCGGCTATAACGTGCTACCGATCCCGCCGAGCATGGACTTCAACACCGCCGCCGCCTTCAGCATGACCTACGGCA